>CAYHFB010000115.1:0-7867 GCA_964355695.1 uncultured candidatus Brocadiaceae bacterium | reverse complement strand
TATGGGCAAGAGGACGCAATATGGCTGGAACTCGAAAGACTGCTGAGGATTGAGGTCGAACTCGTTGTCTTGAACAGAATCCCTTCCACCATCGCAGCAAGCGCCCTGAGAGGCGTCCCACTGGCTATCAATGACTGGGGATTGTACCTCGACTTTATGGTTGTAGTAACCAGAGAGGCAGAAGATTTTATGGATTTTGTGATACGGGATTACATGGAAAAACAGCAGAAATGAAAAAAGAGACGGTATTTCGGCTAACCAAACACGTGTCGTTTATTGAGGATGAGCTTAAAGACCATGAAAAATTCGTGTCGTCATCGTGGGAAGAATACTATGGTGATCGGAGTAAAAGAAGGGACATTGAGAGATGGATTGAAAATATTATTAATTCATCCATAGACATAGCCAAGATAATTTTGTCGTCTGAGGGATTGCAAATTGCCGACACTTATAAAGACGTGATTATGTCCCTTTCGCTCATAGCCGAATTTGACAAAGAAACGGTGGAAATACTTTCTGCCTGGGTCAAATTGAGAAGTATTATCACCCACGAATACCTCGATATTAGATGGCCATCCGTAGATGTGTTTAAATCTGAAGCAGCAACGTTATATATCAAATTCTTAAACAACGTTAAGGAATATCTTAATAGAAAAATTGCACAGTAAGACATTTTCCACCTAGATAAGGTTTCTTTATTACAAACGAATCACAGGGTCTTTTGTGGCGAAGGTGTAAAAAACACATGAAAAACAGAGTCGTTATCACCGGTATAGGCGTTGTATCTCCGCTCGGATGCGGTAAGGAGGTGTTTTGGAACGGCCTTATTGAGGGACGGCAGGGCGTTGCTCCGATGGACTCCCTTGACCTTTCCCCCTACCAATGCAAACTCGGCGGCGAGGTGAAAGACCTTAAACCAGAAGTATACCTGGGGAGCAAGGGACTCAAGCACCTGAACAAGGGAACCCGGTTCCTCGGCTCGGCCTCAAAGATGGCACTGGACGACGCAAAACTACCGACGGACGGGTCATTTGGCAACCGGATGGGCGTTGTCATCGGATCGTCCCTGGGAAATTTCTCCGAGACAACCGACTATTTTTACGAAATCATCAAAACCAGCCCATCCGAATTGTCGCCCATGATCAGCTACGACGTCGCACTGAACTCTTCCATCAACTATGTCTCCGTCACCTTTAAAATGAAGGGCGTCGCGCGCACCATTTCTTCCGGCTTTACGTCGAGTGCCGATGCCGTTGGTGACGCATTCAAGATGGTACAACGCGGCATGACAAAAATAATCGTCACCGGTGGAGTAGAGCAAATCTCCATAGACCTGTACCTGATATTTTACCTGCGCGGCCTGCTGTCAGGCGTTGACGGCGCAAAGGAGGCGTGTATGCCCTTCGATAGCGCCCGGAACGGCTTTGTCATGGCAGAAGGCAGCTACATCGTCATCCTGGAAGAACTCCAACACGCCCTCGACCGTGGCGCCCCCATTTACGCCGAAGTAAAAGGTTTCGGCAGTTCCTTCGTAGGCGGCAAGCAACACCAGCCGGAAGTGCGGGTAGCCCGCGCGGAGAAGGCCATGCGCGCAGCCGTGGAAGACGCCGGGATAAAAAAAGAAGACGTCCACCTGATAAGCGCAAATGCAAACGGCTGCAAGCTGCAAGACGCAGTAGAGGCAAAGGCCATCCATACCCTCTTCGACGCAAACGGCGGTCATATCCCCGTATCCGCAATCAAATCGAATCTGGGCGAGTCGTACGGCGCAGCCGGTACCGCACAAATCATTTCCACCCTCATGTCCATCAACACCGGCCAAATACCGCACATCATCAACCACAGCGCCAACGACCCCGAAATCAACCTAAACCTCATCCTTGAAAAACCCGTAAAAAAAGACGTCCGGCACGCACTGATAAACAACATGGATTATGATGGGAATAATGCGTGTTTGGTGGTGAGCAAGTACAGCTAAACCCGATGATGGTGTTTTGTTTTATACAAAAATAACTAACTAACGCATAAATTCATTCTAAAACGGGATAAATATGATAAAAGAACTTTTAATCGATAAAACAGTTGACTATCTTAAGAACTTGCCTGATGAAAAAGTTGCAGAAGTGGCTGACTTTACTGAGTATTTATATCAGAAACATGAGAAATATATTCTAAACAAAGGTATTCAAAAATTGATTTGTACATCAAAGAGTTTTGAATTTTTAAAGGAGGAAGAGGATTTATATACATTAGATGACTTGAAAGTGAAATACAGATGAGAAAAGGCGATATTGTTTTAACTAAATTTTCCATTTACAGATTTTTCAGGAAATAAACTACGACCGGCATTAGTCTTGATTTCTAGTAGAGAAGATATAACGGTAGCATTTATAACTACAAATTTAAAAGAAGTTGTTTCAAGTGATTTGTTACTAAAGGCAAACCCAAATAATGGTTTGAAGAAAGATTCGTTATTGAAGATGAACAAAATAGCTACCCTTGATTTAGAGTTAGTTGTGGGGAAAATTGGGAGTTTAACCGAGGCTGAATTGACGGAAGTTGATAAAAAACTAATAGAAGTGTTCGCTATCAGCATAGAAAGACGAAATGACCTGAAGAAAGAAGATTAGGCAAAATGTATGGGTTATTAGACTTTGATTATAGTCTGGTTGGGTCGAGTGAACAGACTGGGTCAAATGGACAATTTTACGCTATTATTTATATTTTTTCCCCACTTTGAGGGTGGAAATGTCACAAAATGCAACGAAATCAGGCTAAAATGGGCAATATTTAATGGTTCTTCTCCACTTTTAGAATAAAAAAGTTCATTTGGCGCAGTCTGTTACGTTCAACCCAACCTACTGACTAAAGATGTTAGAGAAAGAAGTCCGGTAGGTTTTATTAAAGTACGCAACCCTACCCTACCATAATCGACAAAATATTAATTATGGTGTCCCAAATATTGCCAAAGGAAAATATGAAAGTTGAACTAAATAATATCACATTCGGATATGACAAACGAAATACAGTTTTAGATGACATTTCACTATTAATCAATACTTCTGACTGTGTTTCAATAATAGGTTCATCCGGTTGCGGTAAATCAACTTTATTGAGATTAATCTGCGGATTGTTGCCAAACTCAAAGCATCAAAATTTTTCAGGAAAAATTTCTATTGATAATATAGAAATAATGAATGACAAACCAAAATGGCAAGAGCTAAGGTCAAAAGGTCATTTGGGTTTTATGTTTCAGGAACCAAGTTTATTACCGCATTTGAATGTTGAAGATAATATTCATCTGCCTTTAAAAATCATTGGTAACACTCATAACGATGACGAGATTGTTTCTAAGTATCTCAGAATAACAGGTCTTGATGATGATAAATACAAACTACCAACTCAGCTTTCAGGTGGTATGAAAACACGAGTTGCACTTGCAAGGACAATTATAACGAAACCAAAATTATTACTGTTAGATGAACCCTTTTCTGCTTTAGATATTGTTTGGAAATCCAAACTGTATGAAGAAGTCAAAAAATTAAAAAGTCTAATCAATACCACAGTGGTTTTAGTTACTCACGACATCTTTGAAGCAATTTATTTCTCTAACGAAATAATAGTGTTAGGCAATGACCACAAGATTATTGAAACCGTAAAAATCAACAACTGGTCTGATGTTTTAAGCTATAATGATGTTGTAATAAATCACCACAAAGAATTTGTTTACATCAAACAACTCATTGAGAAAAACCGAATCGTAAATATTTTATGAAGAAAATAATCATCTTGTTGTCAGTAAGCGTGTTCTTGATTGTTTGGGAAATATTGGCATCTCATTTTCCAACATTGAAATTCTTTGTTTCAAGTCCATCGGCTTCATTTGAATATGCTTCAACCCATTTTCAAAATATACTCTACTCGACTTTGGTAACGTCCATTGAAGCCCTGTTTGGTTTCGGTCTTGCGATTGCTTTCAGCTTTGTCATAATGTTTTTATGCTTATTATATCCTCCGATTTTGAAAATTATTTTGCCTGTTTTCATTACTTCTCAGGTGCTTCCGATAATAACACTTGCCCCCCTTTTCATAATTCTTTTTGGAATGGGATTGATGTCAAAGATTGCTATGGTTGCTTTGATGTGCTTCTTTCCGATATTCATAAATTTCTCTGCTGGTGTCTATAGCATTCCTCAAAGCACACATGAGTTACTCTATGTTTACAATGCAGGAAAAATGTTTAGAATTTTTAGAATAATAATTCCACTATCAACCCCTTACATTTTTACAGGGTTAAAAGTCAGCACTACAATGGCAATAATGGGCGCTATTGTGGCTGAGTTTGTCGGTGCTAAGGATGGTTTGGGAAAAAATTTATATTTAGCTCCAAAAAATTCACTACCGGAGTTAATGATTTGTTCTATTGCCTTAACTACCTTATTAGGTTGGTTTCTGTACAAGTCAGTTGAGCTAACTGAAAAGAAACTTGTAAGTTGGTGTTTTAACAATAAGCTTTAATAAAGGAGAAATAATGAAACATGCAATTAAACTTTCAATCATTGTTTTCATTGCCTTGCTGATTGCAAGTTGCAATTCAAATAACACCTGCAATGAGTATTACTCCAAGCTGAAAAAGAATGACAAGGGTCAAACCATTGTTCACTTGCAGCAACAGTGGTTTGCCAACTCTGGTTTTGCAGGTGAGATATTTGCAAAAGAAAAAACAGCATCCAAGTATGGTCTTCAAATAGAAGTGATATCTGGTTCAGACCTGATTGATACAAAGCAGGTCGTAAAGCTGGGAGACGCTGAGTTTGGTGTTGCGGGTGCAGAGCAGGTAATGCTGGCAAACGAGAAGGCTGCAAATCTTGTAATCATTGGTATAATAAATTACAAATCCTTGGCGTGTTTCATTTCTAAAAAAGATAAAGGCATAACGAAGCCTAATGAAATGGTAGGTCACAAAATTGGAACAATGGAGGGTTCTCCAGTTGATTTGATTTACCAGGCATTGAAGAAAAAGGAAAATCTTGATATTAATAAGAAAGATGAAATTCCTACAGGGTGGGCATTAACAGGATTTACGCAAGACAAGTATGATATTTATCCTGCTTTTATCAATGATGAACCAATAACACTGAAATTACAGGGAATTGACGTGAACATTATTAAGCCGCGTATTTATGGTGTGAACTTCATTGGAACGGTTTACTTCTGCAAAAAAGAATTAGTTGATTGTTGTCCTGAAGTTGTTCAAAGTTTCGTGAATGCAATTGCAGATGGTTGGGACATGACTATCAAAGACCCGAAAGAGGCAATCTCGCTACTCAAAGCATACGACAATAACATTGATGAAGAAAAAGAAACGGAATCCCTTCTAGAAGGCATGGACTACTATGAAGGGGAGGGAGGAAATATTTTATACACTAAAGAAGCAGCATGGAATGAAATGGCTGAACTTCTTAAAAACATCGGTTACTTAAATTCATTTGATTACAAAGCAACAGTAGAAAACAAATTTGTCACTTGGTATCACAGCAGAGTTAAACCTCAATAAAATGCGAATACTTAAAGATAAAAGTGAGTTCAAAAAAGAAAACCAGGAAAGTTGGGAGAAGAATATTGCCTACTGGTTGAACAGCCCGTTGAGACAGGTGGAGGACACAAAATTATTCTTCAAAGAAAAATTGAAGGAGCTTTTGAAATCGGGAATGACGGTTGCTGATATGGGCTGCGGGAGTGGTTGGTTATTAGATTTTCTTTTGGAACTTGATATTCCATTTACCTATATCGGTTTGGATCTTAACAGCAAATTTATTGAACACTTAAGACTAAAGTATTCTCAAATCTCAAATGCCTCATTTGAAACTGTCGATTTTGAAGAAGGAGTTACGGATAAATTTCTTCATTGTGCAGACGTCGTTTTCAACTGTTTCAATTTTTTTGAAACAACAAATTTGGATTCTGCATTTGCCAATGGGTCACGAATGTCGAAATCCAACGGCAAATTGGTAATTTTTACCATTGACTACACATACTTGATTCTTGCGGTTAGTCACAGTATGGAAGAGTTTAAATCTAATCTGAAAATGTATGAGGAAGTAAAATCCAAAGGTGAAGTTCCGTATTTCTTTCAGAATATTGATTTAGGTGATACGGAAAGCAGGGATTTGAAGTATGCCAGTGTTCTATATTCTTTTGATGATTATTTTAAGCAAGCACAAAAACATCAAATGAGTTTAGTTGACTATGGTGAAGTTATAAAGACATCTAAGTTTCTACCCAAGACATATCAATACATCGTTTTCAAGAAATAGATAAAAGAAATGAAAGTCTTCGCAAAAGATTATAGAGTTGGATTAATTTTATCTGCTGAGTTAGGTCCTAACGACGATGTATTGATGATCGGTAATCAAAAGTATAATGTTTGTTTTAATAGCACGTTGAATGTGGAATACTCTGATTTAGTTATTACCGATAAAAAACCAAGTGAACTTTCTGCAATTCCAATTCAACAAAAGGATTGCCACGGAACAATTTTGATTATAAATAAAATTTCCAATCCTCTCTTAGAGCAACAATATGAATCCATTTTTATTGAGGCCGTTTCTCTAAAATATAAATCAATAAAAATACTGACCAATGAATCAATCAAAAAGTTAGTCAATGCTGAGCTAGTTAAACGTCATGCAAAAGACAATAGACTGGGTCCTTTTGTATTTCTTCGCTCCAAACATACTCGAAGTGATTTTTTAAAAGAAATATTTTATTCGAGTTGGCTGTTTGTTCCGTTCATCTTGATTCTTATCTACTATTTTATAAAATATTTTGGAAGTGCATCTGACGATTCTTTTTCTGTTTTGTGTTGGTTTGTTGAATATCAACCAGATTGCAAAAAGGATATTTTAGGAGAACTAAAATTATTTGCTCTATTCTATTCCATTCTTAATTTTATTTCTTACTACGGTTACAGTTTGTCAATATTTGACAACATCAATAATGATGTATTTCAGTTCCACATCGGCAGAAAATATATTCATAAAGGGTTACAATATTTTACGCCTCTCATATTGCTAGTAACGGCTCTCGTTATTTTCAAAGAACTCTTTGTTTTCAAATGTTGTTTCAGAATAGCTGCGGAAAACGATTTCATCAATATTGGTTCAATATTTGATAGACGATTGCAATTCTTGAAGGATGATTTTCTCATTTGCTACTTCTTAGCACTTGATATTTGTTTGTGGTTAATGGCATATAATTTCTTTAAGACAATCTGTGTTGTATCATTTGCTTATTCATCCAACCGGCAGAAAAAGTTAATTAGTGGGGCAAGAAAGAACTTTGCAATATCAATATATTTGGACGGTTTCGTTTTGTTATCCACATTTCCAGCTTTATTTCTAATAAAAGACCTACAAAGCATGCTGGCAATTCAGATAATATTTCTTCAATTTTTTTACTTAAGCATTAACATCATAACTATATTTAATGACTTTAAGTTTGAATAAAAAGTTTAGTAAGGTTGGGTTGAGGCACGAAACCTAACGTATTATTAAATGCCATGAACTGCCGGTGTTTTGCATCGATTACATTCAACTTCCGAATAGGTTAATTATTAGTGAAGAAGTTTCATCGCTTGCCCAGAAATATCTATCGGAAGGAGTTCTTCCCCCATCGAAGATAGAGGATGCAATGCACGCAGCAGTTGCAACGGTTTTTGAAATGGATGCGCTCATTAGCTGGAATTTGAGGCATCTGGCCAATCTCAAGAAAATAGAGTTGATTAATGGAATAAACATGAAAGAAGGCTATTCTAAGAGGCTTGAGTTGATAACCCCAATGGAGGTATCGGATGAAGAAATATGAT
>CAYHFB010000114.1:0-9567 GCA_964355695.1 uncultured candidatus Brocadiaceae bacterium | reverse complement strand
GAAAATATAATGTGCTAGTCTTGATCATATTAATAAGAGAGTACCAAGGTACTTTAGAGAAGTTTTTTTAACAAGTCTGTTACCTCTATGTGTTCCACAATGAAAACAATGGACAAACCCAGCCTGATTGCATTTGTCATGATAACAAAAGGGGCGCAATACGATAGCCAATTCAGGGCTTGTAGAGGATATGCGTCCTTTTTTTAAATGTCCCTTATGGACAAAATATCGGTAGAAACAACAATCGTATACAAAAATAAAATGCCATAGGCATGATATATTTAAAACCAAATGTTTTTCTACCAATATTTCGTTCCTAACGGAACTTTGCTATGCATTAATTACGCAACCGATAGGTCAATAGAAGGGTTATCTGTTTTTCGTTTATGTCTCATTATGTGTAACTACTCAGTCTCCAGGGTAAAGTTGCCAGGAATTTAATCAAAACCCATTTTCACGCAAAGGCGCAAAGACGCTAATGATAGACAATACAATCATAGATAAATCAAATATACTGGAACATAATTGAACGAGTTGTCAATGGCTTACAGGTTTATGTCAATTCAGGTCTTATGCCTTTCTTTTGCGCTCTTTGCGGCTTCGCGTGAGGCAGACCTGAGTAGTTACCCGGTAAAAGAAATAGGGAAGCAATAAAGGCCATTCTGTCTGCAGAAGGCGTGAAAGATCAGCTTTTTATAGTTCTTGTCTTCTGCTATCATTAAGACAAAGAAAGGGGATTCTATGATTGACGACTATTTAAGAAAGTTTTAAAGATTATTAATCATCGCTCTTATGGTTATGATGTCTCTGGTTGTATTGCTGGCGACAATAGATCTTGGTGTAATTATTGTAAAAGCTGTTCTTAGTCCGCCAAAGTACTTATTTGACGTCAAAAAACTATTGGATATTTTTAGTAATTTTGTATTGATTCTCATTGGTATAGAACTGTTGGAATCGTTTAAGGCCTATTTATCAAAAAAAGAAATCCATGTTGAGGTGGTATTAACTGTCGCCCTAATCGCCGTCGCACACAAAATCCTGTTAATAAATATACATGAAGTTCAGAATAATGTTTTGTTTGGTATAGCTGCACTTGTTGCCGCCCTTTCAATAGGGTATTATCTTTTAAAACGAATTCATCAAGACAACAATTCCATTGTTAAACCTCCGGAACATCCGTAATAAAACGGCTGAAGTGTGATTGGGGCGATGAAAGGCTGAGCAGACGGGAAAAGCGAGCCCTTTCAAGTGGGAGCATTCCCACTTTCTTGTAAACAGGCATTTTGTCCCTTAGGGACAGATGGAAATAGCCCACCGATTCATCGGTGGCGACCTTGTCCAGAATTGCTAGTCCCGTAGGGACGGCTGACGGCGTTAGCGTTTCTAGCCGACATTGCAGGCACAAGGCACCTCCAAGAATTTGGGAATGCTCCCTTTTCAAGTCTATCCGAGCAAAACTTCTTATTGTCAGCGAAAGGCAGAGTTAAGCGTTTATTTTAACAAACCCAGTAGCGTAAAATGCGAGGTTTCCTATGGCTAATGAACTTACGATAAAGATAGCGGGTGAAGCCGGTCTGGGCATTCAGACCGTGGGATCACTATGGTGCAAAGCATTTAAGAATTCGGGATTCTATCTCTTTGCCAATCAGGATTGTATGTCAAGGGTGCGGGGCGGTAACAACCATTTTCAGTTGAGAATCTCAGATATGCCTGTCCATACCCTAATTCTCATCGGCGGTATTGCCCGTTTACAAAAGAATTTCGCACGGTAAAAGAAAAACAAAAGAAGGGGTGTTCTGTTTATGAAGAGGCAGGAACAGGAAAACGTCAATAAGGGAATCATTGTGTCTGTCCGGGGGGAGTGTGGTAGATGCGTGTTTCTCCCAGAAACTACCAGCCATCTACAACAAACTGTGTGCAGGTAAAAAGGGGGAGATTGTGATAGAGGTTCTCATGCACCTGAACCCGGAAACGGTTCGGGGAATAGCATTGACGCCTACCCGGGGGTTGTCTCGTGGCTCTTTCGTGATAGACACTGAACAACCTATCTGTGTTCCCGTTGGACTGCAACTTCTTGGAAGGGCATTTAACGTATTCGGAGAAACAATAGACAACGGAGATGCGTTAAAGGACGTAGAGTGGCGATCAATACATCAACCCCCTGTTCCGCTTGCAAAACGGGCGGTTACTTCCGAGATATTTACAACCGGAATCAAGGCAATTGATGTGCTTGTTCCCCTTGAAAGGGGCGGAAAGGCAGGGTTGTTTGGCGGCGCGGGGGTCGGAAAAACCGTTCTCATTACAGAAACTATCCATAAAGTAATGGGTCTCCACGGGGGAATTAGTCTTTTCTGTGGTATAGGAGAGCGATGCCGGGAGGCCGAGGAGCTTTTCCGTGAAATCAAAGAAGCGGGTGTGCTTAACAACACGGTAATGCTTTTCGGTCAAATGCAAGAGCCGCCCGGCGCAAGATTCCGGGTGGGACACGCAGCGCTTACCATGGCTGAATACTTCCGTGATGAAACCAAGCGGGATGTTTTGCTCCTGATTGATAATATTTTTCGTTTTATACAGGCCGGCGCCGAGGTATCCGGGCTTCTTGGTCAGTTACCTTCGCGCGTTGGGTATCAACCTACCCTCGGAACAGAACTGGCCCTCTATGGCCGGATTATTTCGGCCATGGATGCGCGTGAGCAAAAAATAGCATCAAGACTTCTAGAGGCGGATAATAAGCGGGTGGAAGCTGAACAGGAAAGGGAATTGTTCCATCAAAAAACAAGGAATTTGATGAGAAGCGCGAAGAGATGTTTCGGAAAGACAAAGAAGAAACCGAAGCCAACAGAAAAGAATTAACCGAAAAAGCGCGCGAAGAGGTAGCCGCAATGAAAAAAAGGTGGCATGAGGCATTGCAGGAAGAGAAGGAATCTTTTCTTCAGGAATTACGTAAAAAAACGGAGAGGCAAATTTGCGCAATTACGGGTCGGGCTTTTTCTGATTTGTCGGATTCACCTGTTGAGCAAAGCATAATTAATGTCTTTCTTCGAAAATTACAAAAGGTAAACAATGCCGAACTCGGCAAGATGAAAGAATCAATGAGGACGTCCGGAAAATCAGCAAGCATCTCCAGCGCCTTTGAAATATCAGAGGAAATGCAACGGGAGATTAACCGCAAAATCCATACATACCTCATAGATGACAGAAAAATTGTGTACAGGACATCACCCGATCTTATTTGTGGAATCGAGCTCAAGGTCGGTGATTATGTAATTGGCTGGAATTTAAATGATTACGTTACCGCTTTAGCAGAAGAGGTAAATAAAACCATTGATGAAGAATTGAATAGTTAAAAGGTGTTTTGAGTGTCAAGACACATACCCACGGGACGAATCGACAAAGCATCCCAACAGAATCCTACAGATTTCCAAAGCAATAAAATATGATGAACGAAGCGGCCCATAATGAATTGAAAACACTCCTGGACAACACCTTCGAAGGTTTCGGCCATGTTTTAAAAACATTTAGCCATTCCCTTCAAACCCGCGAAGTGGGAACGGTCAGGTATGTAGGATGCGGCATTGCACGTGTAGATGGCCTGATGGGGGTGGAATCGGAAGAACTGGTAAGGTTTGCGGATGGTGGGCTGGGAATGGTTTTCAATCTAGATCAGGAAGAAGCGGGCATTATATTGCTGAACGAAAGCACAGGGATCAGTGCAGGAAGTGAGGTACGGCGTACGGAAAAAGTCGTGGACGTTCCGGTAGGCGAGGCGCTGCTCGGACGTATCGTAGACGCATTAGGCAGTCCTCTGGACAACCTCGGTCCAATTCGAACGTCACATCGTCGCGCAGTGGAACAGGATGCCCCTGCGATCATGGACTGAGCGCCGGTGACCGTGCCGCTTCAGACGGGCATTAAAGTGATTGACGCCATGATTCCCATCGGGAGGGGGCAGCGCGAATTGATTCTTGGCGATCGCCAGACCGGCAAGACGGCAATTGCGCTGGATACGATCATTAATCAGAGGAACAAAGGCGTCGTCTGTGTCTACTGTGCAATAGGGCAGCGGAGTTCCTCCGTGGCGAAATTAATAGCGGATCTTCGCAAGTACAGAGCAATGGAATATACGGTTGTGGTGGTAGCCGCCGGAGAGGGTCCGCCGGGCATGCAATTCGTTGCACCATATTCTGCCACAACTATGGCAGAATATTTCATGCGGAAGGGAAGGGACGTCCTGATTGTATACGACGATCTGACACGACACGCCCGTGCATACCGGGAAATCTCCCTCCTTCTCCGCCGTCCACCCGGAAGAGAGGCGTATCCGGGAGATATCTTTTATATCCATTCGCGGCTTCTTGAACGTGCTACTCATTTACGGAAAGAATTTGGAGGTGGTTCCCTGACTGCTTTGCCGATCATTGAAACAGAGGCACAGAATGTATCCGCATACATCCCAACCAATCTGATTTCCATCACTGACGGCCAGATATATCTGTCTCCTGAACTTTTCCAAAAAGGGTTTTTGCCGGCAATTGACGTGGGGAAATCGGTATCCAGAGTAGGGGGAAAGACCCAGTTCCCTTCGTACCGCTCAGTAACCGGCACGTTGCGTCTTTCTTATTCACAATTCAGGGAACTGGAAAGATTTGCCCGCTTCAGCGCCAGGCTTGACGAGACAACCCGCAAAACCCTTGAAAGAGGAAAACGGGTAAGGGAAATCCTCAAGCAGCCGCAATATCAACCGATGCCTGTTTCGCACCAAATCGCAGTTTTGCTTGCCGCGACGGAAGGAATCTTTGACAAGATTCCTTTAGATGGGGTATCTCTTGCAGAACAGACAATTTGCAAGGAGGTAACCGAATTGCCTGACGTGTGCAAACGGCTTGAAGCGGGTGATAAACTCAATGACGAAGACCGATATGAATTGATAACCATGGCCAGAATGGCGCTTGCCACAAAAGAGGAGAACGCACTGCATGCAAACACTTGAATCGCTGAGGAAAAAAAGCCAGAGCGCAGAAGATTTGTATACCATTGTAAAAACCGTGAAGACCCTTGCAGCAATGAATATACGGCATTACGAAAAGGCGGTTGAATCCGTTTCGGTTTACTACAGGACGGTTGAACTGGGTCTTCAGGTAGTCTTACAAAGAGGCCCGGTTGAGATATTGGAGAGGCCACCGGTAAAAAACAAGGGCGCGTGCGTAGTTGTTTTTGGCTCAGACCAGGGTCTCTGTGGAGGATTTAATGACCAGATAGTAACCCATGCACTTGAAGATATGTATGAACATGAAATTACTCATGAACGTCGGTTTGTACTGTGTGTGGGTTCCCGTGCAAGATCACTTCTGGAAGAGCAGGGACACCCGGTCGTAGAAACCATTCCGGTTCCAGTATCCTTGTCTGCCATTACAGAAACCGGACACAGGATTGTAACGACAATAAATGAATGGGAGTCAAAAGGCCATATTAACAAGGTTATTCTCTTTTACAATAAATTGATATCAAGTGTATCTTATAAACCGCAAACAATCCACCTCTTGCCGCTTGATCATACATGGTTTCAGACTTTAGCGCGCAAGGAATGGACGTCGCGTACCATTCCTACTTTTACCATGGACAGAAACAGGCTGTTTTCTGCCTTGGTACACCAATATATTTTCGTTTCACTCTACCGGGCATTTTTAGAGTCTATGGCAAGTGAAAATGCAAGCCGCCTGTTATCAATGCAAACGGCGGAACGAAATATCGAAGAACGTACCGAAGCACTTCATGCCCTTTACCGGCATCTACACCAAAATTCCACTACCTCGGAATTGCTTGATATTGTGTCTGGTTTTGAAGCATTGCAATCTTCTCATGAAGGCGTCAACAAACAAAATCCTTCGTATCTTGAAAGCGCCTTCGGAAAAGCCTGACATGGTCTGAATTATTTGGAGCAGAAAAATGAAAAATGAGCAAATTTTAATCACCGTAAAAGACTACGAACCCTATATTGGATCACAAGCGGTGGAACGGATATACAAGAAGGCGTATGGATTCCAGATACCCAACGTGGATATGCCGAAATCAAGGGAAGAGGTTGGAAGACAATGGACGAGCAAGGGACCCGACAAGCCGGAGAGGTTAAAATGAAAATAGTGATTATCGGTGGCGTTGCAGCCGGCGCCAGTACGGCAACAAGGGCGAGAAGGATTGATGAAAACGCTGAAATAATAATGTTTGAAAGAGGCGAATATGTTTCTTTCGCAAATTGCGGATTGCCCTATTACGTAGGCAACGTTATAAAACAGCGAGAGGCCCTCTTTGTAACAAAGCCGTCAACATTCAAAAAACGCTTCAATATTGACGTCAGAATAAGTGAAGAAGTCGTCAGCATAGACACTGCCGCAAAACAAGTATCCATCAGAAAAACGAAAACCGGTGAACGCTATCAGGAGTCCTACGACAAACTGGTAATTACCACGGGAGCAAGCCCGGTAAAGATTGATTTTCCCGGGGCTGATTTACCGGAAGTGGTTTCGTTTTGGACCGTCTCCGACATGGACCGCATCAACAAAATAATCGAAGAAGGCGCAAAAAAGGTAACGGTTGTTGGAGCCGGTTTTGTTGGAATGGAACTTGTAGAAAACTTTATTTATCGCAAGCTTAGCGCCACACTAATCCACAGGTCTGCTCACGTCATGTCCGCTTTTATGGATCCCGAAATGGCTCAGCCGATAAAGTCGGCTCTCGCGGAAAACAACGTCAGAATGGTTCTTGATAGCAGCATCGAAAAAGTTTCCCGTCCTAACGATGGTTCCGCCAGCGGCGTTCTCATAACCTTGAAAGACGGCTCAACGCTGGAGAGCGATCTGGTTGTAGTCTGTACCGGCGTGAAACCGAATAGCGCTCTGGCTAAAGAGTCCGGCCTTGAACTGGGCGGTACGGGCGGCATAAAAGTGAACGAATGTATGCAGACTTCAAACCCTGACGTATACGCCGGCGGCGACGCCGTGGAAGTAAAAGATTTCATAACCCATGAGCCGAAACTCAAACCGCTCGCCGGCCCGGCGAACAAGCAGGGGCGCATAATAGCAGACAATATTTTTGGGGCAAACAAAAAATATAACGGAACCCTCGGCACTTCTATATGTAAAATCTTTGACCTGACCGTCGCATCCGTCGGGTTGACCGAAAAACAGTTGATCCGCAATAAGACGGCATACCTGAAAACGTATCTATTGCCGTTTTCACATGCCACACATTATCCCGGCGCGGAGCAAATGTACATCAAATTGCTCTTTAACAACGAAGGTGGGATACTTGGCGTTCAGATAAGCGGTAATGATGGAGTTGACAAACGCATTGACATTATGGCCACAGCCATAAGAAATGGCCTGAAAATTCAAGACCTGGCAGAACTGGAACTTGCCTACGCGCCACCCTACGGCTCGGCAAGAGATCCCGTTAACCACGCTGGATTTGTGGCTGAAAACATAATAAACGGTTTTTCCCGTGTTGTAACGCCTGACGAAATACCGGCAGACAGCTTTCTGATAGACGTAAGAGAACCTGAAGAATTCGAAGCAGGCGCGATACCGGGGGCGACAAATATACCGCTGGGTTCACTCCGGGAAAATTACGTCAAAATCCCCAAAGAAAAATCGGTTATAGTCCATTGCAAAGTCGGCGTAAGAGGATATATAGCGGAAAGAATCCTCCGGCAGAAAGGTTTTGACGTAAGAAATCTGAGCGGCGGTTATCTGGTTTGGAAACTTTTCAATCCTTCACCACGAAAGGAGGTAAGCATGAATTCTGGAAATACTCAAACACAAAATGCCACACAAGCGGGCACTGGAAATTCCGAAGTTCGAAAACTGAGCGTGTGCGGCCTTCAATGTCCCGGCCCGATAGTACAGGTAAAAACAGAACTAAGCAAAATGGCGGAAGGTGAAGTCCTTAACGTAACCGCGAATGACCCGGGATTTTATAACGATCTGCCCTCATGGTGCCAGGCGACGGGTAACAAACTGGTATCAATAAAAAAAGATGGCCGCAATATTGAAGCCGTAATTTCAAAAGGGTTGACGTCCCAAGCAGTCGCCGCACAAGGGAGCGGCGTTCAGAAAAAAGGGGTTACCATTGTTCTTTTCAGCAATGATTTAGACAAAGCAATGGCGGCTTTTATCATTGCGATAGGATTTGCGACAATCGGGCAGCCGGTGAGCATATTCTTTACCTTCTGGGGGCTGAATGTCCTGAGAAAGGACAATCCGCCGGAAGTTAAGAAGGATTTGATCAGCAGGATGTTCGGCATGATGATGCCGAGAGGCGCAAAGAAGCTTGTGTTATCGAAGATGCACATGATGGGCATGGGGACGGCTATGATGAAGCGCGTCATGGCCTCGAAGAATGTCAGCAGCCTTCCCGCCCTAATAGCGCAGGCACGCGCGATGGGAATCACCCTGTTGGCGTGTGAAATGGCAATGAACCTCATGGGCATAAAACATGAAGAGCTTCTGGATTCCGTTGAAGTGGCGGGTGTAGCCAAATTCGCCGCGCTATCGGCGGAAAGCAATTCAACGCTTTTCATCTGAGAACCGTCCGCGTCCGCTACGGCATTGCATCACCACCGCCATTCCGGCCGCCCAGTGCGCCCATTGCCATACACGGGGGAGAAGGATAGGAACTACCTTTGTCGGTATGTTTAAATATGATTACACAAAAGATGGAGAAGCTCCCCCTTTTGATGAAAACGCTAAACAGCAGGAACCCCTCTTTACCATGGAATATTTGCACGGAAGAAAAGACGTCCACTTTGAAAGAGGCGTTCAGTGCGTAGATTGTCACACAAACCCCAGGTACATAGGATATGGCACGGGCAATTCCAGGAACGCTGCAAAACTCCTGGGTGATGCGCCTTTGTTCCAGGACTTGTCGGCAGGCGTCTACGGGGATATTCCCGACGCCAAAAACGGGAGGTGGCAGACGCCAGAAATAAAAGATTTTCCCTATTCATCGGACCAACTGATTGCAAGAAGTGGAATTCAGGTATATAACGAATGTGTTCCTGCCGGCTGGCCTCCATCGCACCAGTGATACGTGCTAATTTCTGTAATACATGCATCCTGGGGTATTGTTACCAGAGTTGTGCCTGGATTACCGCAGATAACTCCGAGAATATTATACGTATTTACTATTTCTATGGCTTCTGTGCTCGCATTCTTTGCCCTGAGTTCGTTGATCATAGTGACAACGTCATTAAGGATTTTCGTTTCTGCCTTACGCCCGGGAGCCATATTAAGACTTTATAAAACTATGGCCGCCCCAGACATCTCCCCAATTGAGAGGGCCGAAGAAATTGTCAAGGTTCGGTAGTAGTGCAAGTGGAATGCTGCCGATGAGATATTCATCAATCGTCGTGTAGAGACCTCCACCTGCAACGTAACTGTCTGGATTTGCCACCGATACCATGCCGAATCCATCGATATATTGGGGGGCTATACCGAGATGTGCAATATTGCCATACAGATTGCCCTGGGAATGCGCGACAAGCACAACCATTTTGCCGTCACTTAAATATGT
>CAYHFB010000113.1:0-9570 GCA_964355695.1 uncultured candidatus Brocadiaceae bacterium | reverse complement strand
AAGATACACCAAATAAAATGAATGGCAACTCTCTCGATATATCCGCCGAGAACCGCGCCCGGCTGAAGTCCCTCTTTCCCACCGTCTTTACCGAAACGGTTAACGACAAGGGTGAATTGGTGGAAGGCGTGGACTTTGAAAAGCTCAAGGCCGGGCTCAAACCTACGGAAAAGGTACAGACCGTCACGCTGGCTGGGATACCCGTATTTTCCATTGCCGACGGCGGCGTCTTGATCGGCATTGCCGATGCCGTCACCAAGGAGCTTATAAACGCCGTTGCCGAGGCAGAGCCGTTGCAGTTTATTTGCTTAGACAAGGCCTTTGGCGGCAATGACCAGCGCAAGGCCAACGCGGTGCAGACCTTCAATGCCCACAACATGGACAAAGAGAAACATAACCAGATAAAATTCAAGACGGCATGAGAGAAACCACCAATGAAAGAAAAGGACGCGGATAAACAAAAGAATTTAATTTCGCCGGAAAGCCCGTTTCTGCTTTACACCACCAAAGATGGAAAAGTGAAAATCGAAGTGCGGCTGGAAAATGAGACGGTATGGCTTACGCAAAAGCTTATGGCCGAACTGTTCCAGGTAACGGTTCCGACTGTCAGCGAACATATCAAAACCATTTACAAAGACGGGGAACTTATGCCGGAAGCAACTATTCGGAAATTCCGAATAGTTCAACCCGAAGGAGGAAGAGAGGTTTCCCGCGAAGTTGATTTTTACAATCTCGACATGATTATTTCCGTCGGATATCGTGTCAATAGCCTGCGCGGCACGCAGTTCCGCATCTGGGCCACACAGCGCCTGCGGGAATATATCGTAAAAGGCTTTACCATGGACGACGAACGGCTCAAGCAGGCTGGCGGCGGCAACTATTTCGACGAACTGCTTGCCCGTATCCGTGATATTCGTTCGTCGGAGAAGGTGTTCTGGCGCAAGGCGCTGGATATTTACTCTACCAGCATTGACTACTCGCCAAACGCTGAAATATCAAAAGCGTTTTTCAGGGTCATTCAGAATAAAATGCACTGGGCGGCTCATGGTCATACCGCCGCAGAAGTCATTGAGATGCGGGCTGATTCTGCCCTGCCTAACATGGGGCTTACCTCATGGCAGGGCGATAAACCGAGGAAAGACGACGTCGTCATAGCCAAAAACTACCTGAACGAAAACGAGTTGAACCTACTCAACCGCATTGTCACCGCCTATCTTGAATTTGCCGAGCTTCAGGCGCTTGAACACAAGCCCATGTACATGAAAGATTGGATAGTAAAACTGGACGATTTTCTCAAGCTCAGCGGAAGACAACTTCTGACCCATACCGGGAAAATCAGCCATGACAATGCCATCGCAAAGGCCATTGCGGAATATGATAAATTCCGGCAAGCGCATTTGGACGACCCGTCACCGGTGGAACGGCATTTTATAGAGGCGACAAAAGAGATACAACTCATTGAAAAGGCAGTAAAGACGGGCAAGAAAAAGGGCGGAGACGAACCGGTGTCAGATCGTCACCGGTTGAAAAACAAGATGTCTGAAAGTAAAAAAATGGAGCCGCAGGCAAATGAAACTAAAATTTGATTCCAATCTCAAATACCAGCTTGATGCGATACAAGGGGTGACCGACCTGTTTGAAGCTCTCCCACGTAATCGTGAAGGATTTGAAACAAAAACGAGTATTGAAATAACCGCAGGATTTATGAAGTATTACGATCTGGGCATCGGTAATAATATGCTCCTGTCAGATGACCGGCTATTGAAAAATCTGCGTGCTGTTCAATTCCGCAACCAGGTGCCCAAATCCCGCACGCTGATTGAAGAGGGATCGTCTTACACCTTCCCAAACTTTTCGGTAGAAATGGAAACGGTGCCGGTGTCCTTACGTGTGAACTCAAATAAGCCGCCGAAAGGCATGATTTGCCGTTTAGAAAATCCAAACCGGTAGCGCAACCGTCTCGGCTGCGCGGGTGAAAGTCGCCAAATACCTGATTTAAATAGGGTTCCCGTAGCGCTTTCGCTATTAATTCCAGCCTTCAGGCTGGGGTTCGCGATGCATACGGGAATGGGCTTTAGCCCTGATGGACGTTTGCATGGTACGTTGCGATAAACCTCTACAGAATTATGGATAACCATCAACTTGAAACTATGAATTCGCAAGAACATCCACCCGACGTGCAAAGCCACCGGTTGGCGCGGTCTCTAAACTTTTTCGACGTGATGTGCCTGGGCATTAACAGTGTTGTGGGCGCCGGCATTTTTCTATTACCAGGGCAGCTTTGTTCTCTGGCGGGAGACGCCGCGTTGTGGGTGTTCCCACTGTGCGGGATACTCTGTTTTGCTATCGCCCTTTGCTTTGCCGAGATGGGTGGGATGCACAGCGGCACGGGCGGAGCGTACCTTTACGCGAAAGACGCCTTTGGCCCATTTACCGGTTTTTTGGTGGGGTGGATGATGTGGCTGTCCTCTATTATCGGATGGGCTTCGGTCGCCGGCGGTTTTGGCCTGTATCTGACCTACTTTCTACCGGCGGGCAATGCATGGGTGTGTAAAGGGGTGATTGCGTTGCTGGTTACCGGTCTCAGCGTCATTAATTTTTTCGGGGTAAAGCCGGGCGCAAGGACGATTAATTTCTTTACCATCGGGAAACTCCTCTCACTCCTTATCTTTGTAGGCGTCGGCCTGCTGTTTATCAAGGGGAGAAACCTTACGTCGCTGCATCTGAGCGGGAGGTTTAACGACGCCGTGATCGTCGCCCTGTACGCTTACTCAGGCTTTGAATATACGGTTGTCCCCGCGGGAGAGATGCAACGCCCCCAAAAGGACGTGCCGCGGGTTCTCTTCTGGGTGTTGACGTCCGTTACCCTCTTGTACGTGGCAATTCAGACCGTAGCGATGGGCGTCTTTCCTGGGCTTGCCGCGTCCGAAAAGCCGTTGGCGGACGCCGCCCAGCATTTTATGGGCACGGCGGGCGGCGTTATTATCGGCGTTGGGGCGCTGCTCTCCATCGGTGGCGTCAATGCAGGCATAGCGCTAACCAGCCCGCGTAGCCTGTACGCATTGGCGGCGGACAGGTTTTTCCCGCGCACGGTTTCCAAAATCCACCCCAAATACCACACCCCCTATTGGGCGGTTATCGTTACCGCCGCGCTCACGCTTTTGCTGAGCCTTACCGGGAGCTTCCAGTACCTTGTTGCCGCGTGCGTTATGGTGAGCATCCTCCAGTACATCCCAACGTGCCTGGCCGTTATCGTCCTGCGAAGACGCCGTCGGCTTCAGGATGAAAGAGGCTATCGAATACCCGGCGGCTATTTTGTCCCTGTCGCAGCACTGATCATTTGCGTTTGGTTGGTATGCCACGTCGATTTGATGGTAATAGCGGCAACGGCCGTAGCGGTAGTTGCGGCGCTGCCGTTTTATTTTTGGAGGAGAAGGGAATAGCCATCACGCCAGGAAGACAGGCAATTTCCGAGCCGCATGACGTTATAGGCGGCCTGAAAATAATGGTCGGGAATGGTTCGGAAACAGGGTGTAGTCTCTGAAACAGGCGACAAACAACGTTCCTAAAAAACATCAGATCGCCGCAGAGGGCGCGGAGAACGCGGAGAAGGACAAAAAAACTATCGCATGGGTTCAGGAGAACACAAGCACGGCAAAATCTCAGTCCGATAAAAAACGTTTGAAACCACAGATTTCCTGGCGCAGCAAAGCCACAACCAAAAAAAGCTTAACAACAGAGACACGGATTTTCACAAATTATTGTTGGGATACGAAGGAAAATTTAAAAAAAGAAGTTGTTCAGCCGAATTAATTTCTGATAGGATAACAGGATTAACGGGATTATTTCTCCTGTCTATCCTGTTATCCTGTCAACTACAATTTAACAACAACATAGACCACTCGCTGCTTTTGGACGCAACCAAAAAGGCCAAAACTTCCCTTGTTCGTTGATAACAACTTTAGTCCTTAATATCAGCCCTTTGAAGGTGCAAAGCACTCGCCAGGTGCATTCCCACTTTCTTGTAAATAGGTATTTTGTCCCGTTGGGACAGATGGAAATAGCCCACCGATTTATCGGAGGGAACGGTGGCTAGCCGTGTAGCTGTGTAGGTTGGGTTGAACGCAAGTGAAACCCAACATCAACCTTTCGTTACATTCAGGAAAAGTTGGGTTTCGCTTCCAGGCTGTGCCAAATGAGCAATTTTACTCATTTCGAGCTGTTTCTTCCCCACCTTGAGGGTTCAAATGGCTCAAAAAGCCACAAAACGAGAAGGAAATGGGCAATATATAAGGGTTCTTCTCCACTTTTATGACAAAAAAGTTCATTTGGCACAGTCTGCTCACCCAGCCCAACCTACCTGGCTAAAAAGCACCGGCTAAAACATCGCACAACACATCCACAACGCATTTGGATTGTATTTGACGGACAAACGGACGCCAAAGCAGTCCGGGTGGCCCGTGGCGGCTTGTGCGTGGTCTTGGGTTAATCACTTCCTCGCTGACTAAGTCGCAAAACTGTTTTATTTATGCAACCTTCTGTTGATATAAATAGTTTTGGAATTCCATAAACAGGGATTTGATGTTTTTCACGTCACCCAAAATATGTTTTGCATCTTCCAAATCAGAAATTAAACTGCCAAAGAAATAATCGCCAATACCTGGTTCTTTTCGATCATAAAAAAGTTGTCCTTCATCCAAGCCCTCCGCTACTTCCTTTAGGACAGTTAATTTCCTTACTTTCATTTGCGCCTACGTGCTTTCATATCCTCGATTGAAAGAAATTCGGCATTACCTGTTTCAATTTCTTTCTCCTCTTTTCCAGAATTGCTCCATGCCACTCTGGCGAATCAATTTCTCTATCCTCGTGGCATAAGGCATCCCAGCGTACTTCCATCGCTCGGAAACGTTCAATTGTGGGCATTTTCTTGATTTCAGTAATAGTCATAGTTTTCAATCCTTTTTACTTCTTTTGCTAACGTGGAGCTAAGCCGTCGCGTTTTTTGCGGTCGGCTTAAGCGGTTTGTTCGCTATTATTTTAGGTTTCAGTTTTACGAGTTTATATCCACTATTTAATTGATGAGCTTTGAAATCTTCACAAATTGCATCAAGGTCATAGTTAAACTTTTTCGCATGTTCATCGCGAAAACCACGTATTTCTTCTACAATTGGATCTTTCATACACCATCTCCTATCAATTCATCTGGTGAACATATTTCAGGACAATTATACCCCTTACGTTCTATTATATTTCTAATCATTTTCCTTGTGAAGGGATTAATATGCTTAAAATTCCATGTAACAATAGCATCAACACCATTCATGGCGGCTATTGAAATATGCAAAGCATCTTCAGGACATTTTTCAGGAATTGCTTTTCCTGTAAGTAACGACCTTGCTAATTCTTTTGTTTCATCATCCATTTCCAACACAGGGAAATGTCTCAATAGTTCTAAGCGCTCACGAGACAATTTTTTATCACCTCTCGATGCTTCTTGAATAACAATAGCTGATATAAATACATCAAATTTATCAAGAGTTTTCCACATATCTATAGTAGAAGCTTGATGAGCTGCTATAATTATATTTTTTGATGGGCTTGCCACCAAATAACTTATAACACTTGTTTCAATATATATTTTTTGTTTCATAATTTTCGGCTCTTCGTGCACTCGTGTGGGTAAATTATCGGGTTTTCCAGCTAATCGTATGGAGTAAAGACGTTTTGCTAAGATTTATCGCATTAAGGACTAACGGATGTATTATTAGACACTGGCAAGGATGGCAAGGATGGTGACTGCTCCTGCGCCCGCCGCTATATTACGAAGATACGCTTGGTCCGGATGCCACCGCAGCGAGTAGCAAGCAGCACGGTGCCGACAAGAATTAGCGCAAGCGCCGCACCTCCCGCCTTGTAGCCCTTGATGATCGGGTCAGGACCGCAGAGCCGAATTTCACGAAGGCTTTGGAGCCGGTCATGGGGATACTGTGGGGTCTAACGACCAAGCTCCGATGCGGCGGGTCGTTAGCGCCGACGTCGGCTGGAGCGCCTTGTTGGGCGCGCCACTACGCAATGTCAGACCCACTAGCGAACCTTCTTATGAATTCAACGCCAGCGTCTGTAACCCAATAGGCAAAGGCCATAGGGAAACTCTTTGAGTAGCCATTGCTACTTTTAACGTCAAAATTCATACTCTGGACATGTTTATCTTCGAAGAAGCCATCTTTAACAGCGTTCGCAACCAAGAGATCACCTGCTGCCCCCAGAACGAAAACACGTTCGCCTGTTTTAGCTAGAATCTCGAAGAGCCTCCGTTCAAACTCGCCGTATCGGTTATTTAAGATGCCCAGGTTGTGCTTGTACATCTTTATGGCCGGGCGATCGATCTCCTTTTTCTGATCGAAACGTGTATGGCAGTTCGGGCAGAGCGCTATTAGATTCTCAAACGAGTTGTCGTACAACTCAGCCCACGGAACGATGTGAGCAATTTCTGTTGTAGTTGCCCTGCATGTAGGTATGGCACAGCGGTGCCCCGCCTCGACGAGCACAGCTCGCCTTATGTCTGCAGATACTACATCACGATTCATTCATCCCTCCGATTGAGAGATCAACATAGAGCTCAGCCAGTGCCGGATCTATGGCGATTGGCTGCAGCGGCTCGTTATCAGCATGCTTTTTGTTAACTCCTATCGTGGATGGTTGACAAGCGTCAGTCTTTACTTTGTCAGGGGATTCGGCTATTCGGATAAGACCCTTTCTGATCTTGAGAAGAGCAATCATCCGGGCCAAAACCACCAGCATGAAGTATAGGAAGCACAGCCTGGCGGTCAGCGCAAACCAACTGAATTCGTAACCAAAACCGAGTTCATAGAAATTGTAGTAGATTATAGCCAAGAGTGGCAGAAGGAATAACGGTATATTGGTGAGAATAACAGTTAGTGCACTTGCCTTATTCACTAAAGGGTGAGTCAAAAACTTTCTATAGAGTTCGTCGTTTTCCACGAGTAGAGAACTGGCAACGTATAACAGCCAAGATGAATATGTATACCATACTAGAAACGATGCCAGAAATAATACCGCGCACAGAATATACCAGCTGACCGGGGTTCCAGCCTTCAAAATGTCCGCAGGAGATTTGCCACCGGATAGTATATCTTTTCCGACAATCCCCAACCCCAAAAAAAGAACAGCATAGACATTGAAAAAGACTCGGTCGTATTGAACGTGATACTGCTCGACAAGTCGCCCCAATATTGAATCTTGTCCCATCTGCACGCCTCCTGCGTATGATTTACTTATAGTCTTCTGATGTAACTATTCAGCGTAATTTTTGCGAGTACAATATATGGTACAAAATAGTCATAATTGCAAGAATTAGCCACAGCCTGTACTACTATATGTGGGCAGAAAATGTAAATCAAGCGGTTTTGTCATATATAGTACTTATTGCTCAAACACGCTGAATAGTTACCTTCTGCTAACGCCCCTGATGAGCGGTGCGGCGGCCTTTCGCCGCATCCGGCTCCATCCGTTGGTTAGGAATATCTTGCATAATTATCGTTATCCGTTTATTAAATCAATTTCAACCTACCGTTTGGACATACGGATACTGTAGAATCCTTCGGTCAGAAGTTATGAGTACACAGTCATGCACCCTTGCTGTAGCCACAATAATTTGATCTGCCGGATCGTTATGAAACTTGCCAGGCAGGTTAGTTGAGTCTATAGCAATTCCAGGCGTTAACTCAAAGAGGCAAATCCCAGGATAATTCAAAGCTTGCTCGAACCATTTATCTAATGAACACGGCAAATCAAGGCGTTTATATTCAACCAACTTTGCTATTTCCCAGCACGAAATTGCACTTATACCGATCACATCCGTTTCACTTGCCTTGATATTTTCTATCTGTGACTTAGTAAGCCGTTCATCGCCATGCACCCACCAGACCCAGATATGCGTATCAAGTAGAATCATTTAAGTACTTCCCATTCGCTTTCAGCAACACTTTCGAGTGGATCAATATACCGAATTGGTTTGCCACGAAGAGGATAACGGTCGTGGAGCTTTTTTTCATGTTCATGGCTTCGTACGATAATATCTACTTTGTCGCCAGCTTGAAAAGGCAAATCTTTGATAGTAAGTGTGCCGTTGATTGGAACTACGGTTTCTATATGGTATGTCTGCATGTTGACCTCATTTTTTATCAGATATTTTAATCGGCTTTCAGAATAAAATCTACTTTTTTTAATGAGTATGGTGTTACCTTATTTTACCTATTAGATTATCTTTCTCTGTGAGTGTAAGCCTCCCACCATCTATCACATTTCTCTGAATACTCAACGAATGCCATAGTATTGATGTAATAATCTCTGAAGTCCGGGTCTACGTTAAGTTTCTGGATCGTGCCAATTAACGATTCACTTCGCGTTTTTCGCCATTGCCTGGGGAAATCCACTACCAGCGGGGTTACTTCAGAAATACCGCCAGGTTTAAGATGTTTCTCGTAAGGAAGAAAACAGTCCGCTTTGAAACCACCACAGTATGGTTCATTTCTAAAGGAATTACTCAGCGTTATTCCAATCCACTGTTGAACTTTTTCAGCATTTACGGCTTTAACAATAGGCTCACCTACAAAGGCCCTTTGGTCAAGTCCAAGCCTCGCCTTTCCAACGCTGATGGCACCTTTTCATATAGAGAATCAAGCCCAACCGTGGTGACCAGATTAGAAAAACCAAGCACATCAAGGAGGCAAAATAGATGATCTTTATCAGATATATCCATTCTCAATTCCTTATCTCATACCACCTAACGTGGAGTTGAGGCGCCTGAGCGGTTTTTCGCGCAGGCACCTCGAACGCAGGGTTATGCATAGGCGATGAATGAGCGGTATGTGTCAAACAAGCCCCTAGCGAAAAATCCGTAAGACGAGCAGCACAGGAGGATGCATAGTATGTTGACCGCATCCCCTACAGTTTGCAACCAAGTGCGAGTGCTGGCGTAAAACAATTGGGACAAGTAGGTAAGCCCAGACGTAACCGCAATTACCAGAACTCCATATGCAAACGGCAAAAGACAAGCTGAAAATGCAGGCACCTTCTCTGCTTTGAATTGGGCAAGGTGACCAATGAAGGCGAGCATCGCAACAGCCGCACCACCGTTGAGCAGAAAGGACGATTTGATTGCGGCCTGACCCGACGTGTTAACTGACCGAAACATTTCAAGCCGCCACTCGTGATTGCGCTTGTCCGTTTCGGTCCGGTTCTGAAGGTCGGCCTTGGACTTTTCTATTTGAATAGGAGACGGCTCTACCTCTGGGGTGTTTTCGACTTCATTGAGGTAGGCGATGAGATGGTCGCAGTAGATAGTGGCAGTTCCCTTCGCCTTGATGTCTTCAATCAAGGCCTTCGTCTGCGCGGCAAACTGCTTAGTGTTCATGCCCGGTGCTCCTATGCATAACCAGTTATTAGGTAAACGGAATTCCTCCCGCCAATACTTATTTTAGGATGTTAGCCCCTAATATAACTTAAGATTAATTACATATTAGCACAATGTTCAATTAGCTATCAATA
>CAYHFB010000112.1:0-9615 GCA_964355695.1 uncultured candidatus Brocadiaceae bacterium | reverse complement strand
CTAGTGCGTGTTTTCGGTATTACGTCACCAGATCAATTAGTGCTACCCCTAACAGTCGCATTTGCTGCAGTATCTCTGATGGCGGGGTCATTACGAATATTGGTTATGTGGGTCAGCACTAAATTCTCGACTGCCTGTGGTTCAGATATCAGTACGACGGTGTATCAACGCGCTCTCTACCAACCCTACTGGGTTCACGTGGACAGTAACAGTGCGGAGATAATCAGCCGTATAAACTATGTTAACAGTTTAACGTTAGGAGTGTTATCGCCGCTACTGACGCTGATTAGCTCAATCATACTTCTGGCAGCCATAACATCTATTTTGGCCGTCGTTGATTCAAAATTGGCCATGGTATCATCTGCCAGCCTTGGTGCTTGCTATGTATTAATCACTTGGTCGCTACGTAAAATAATGAAGAAAAACAGCCAATGTCTTGCACATGAGCAAATCCGAGTCCTCAAAGCATTGCAGGAAGCACTTGGTGGAATTCGTGATATATTGCTGGATTGGTCGCAGGCGGTTTTTTGCAACATATATTACCAGTCCGATCGACAGGTGCGACGCGCCTATGGCAACAACCTCGTTCTTAGCACTAGCCCACGATATGCAATAGAAGCGATAAGCATGGTTTTGATTGCCGTTCTAGCTTACAGCCGTAACCATCAGCCGGGGGGGATGACTGCTGCTATGCCGGTTATTGCTTTTTTTTTACTCGGTGCGCTACGCCTATTGCCGATTCTACAGCAGAGTTATGGCGCTTGGGCGAGCATAGCCGGAAACCAGGTTGCGCTGGCTGAAGTTGTTGGAATGCTTCGTCAACCCTTGCCGGTGGAGGCTCTGCAACCTGCTCCCGATCCACTCCTCTTTAAGGACGCAGTTCACATTGTCAATGTACGTTTCCGTTATGCGAGTGACAGTCCTTTTGTGCTGGATGGTATCAATTTGACCATTCATAAAGGGTCTCGTGTCGGTTTCGTCGGTAGCACCGGCTGTGGAAAGAGCACCCTGCTAGACCTGTTAATGGGGTTGCTGTTGCCAAGCAGTGGTGAGATATTGGTGGACGACAAGCCCCTCATCGGCAATAGAATCAGAGCCTGGCAGCAAACCGTTGCCCATGTGCCTCAGAGTATCTACCTGACCGACGCCACTTTGGCGGAAAATATCGCCTTTGGCGTACCTTTTGATGCTATTGACTTGCAACGGGTGCGAAGGGCCGCGGGTCAAGCGCGGATTGCGGACTTCATTGAAAGCCGTCCAGAGGGTTACAACGCATTTGTTGGAGAGCGCGGTGTTCGTCTATCCGGCGGACAACGTCAACGTATTGGCATTGCCCGCGCCCTTTACAAGCAGGCAAGCGTGCTGGTGTTTGACGAAGCGACCAGCGCTCTTGACAGTGATACAGCACGGTCAGTGATGGATGCAATTGAAGGTCTCAGCAAAGACCTCACCATATTAATTGTCTCCCATAATTTTGACACGGTTCGGTGTTGTGGAACAATCGTGGAAATAAAACACGGACGTGTAGTGGCGCAAGGCACAAGCGTACCTACTTTGAAAAATAGTTAAAATATACTTCATTAACATCTCTCGGTTTTTATTAGGATTGAATTTGGTGAAACTCTGTATCTATGTGGGTTTGAGCCTTGTGAAAAAGTATTTACCATGATTTCGGAAGAGGAGATAGTATTTCAATGAATTATTCCAAACCTGTCGTTTCATTTATAATTCCCGTCTACAATGAAGAGAAGTATCTACGTCAATGCTTGGAGTCAATCATCAATTTGATGGATACTTCATTCGAAATTTGTATTTCAGATAATTGTTCTACGGACCAAACCTGGGATATCATTCTTGCATTCGCTCAAAAATATTCTTGCATCAAAGTAACGCGCACCGATTACGGCGTACACATGTTTGATAATTTCCATAGCGCATTACGGCTTGCAACCGGCAGGTATTTTGTTCATGTCGGTGGGGATGATTATATTTCGAAGAACTATATCACTGATGCGATTATGCTTTTAGAGCGTGACCCGAGTCTGTCATTTGTTGTTCCCAGGATTGATGCATTTAGCGACCGATTAAAAACAAAATTGCGGAGTTATCCTCTCGGTAATTTTGAGCCTGAGTTTACTCAAGGGATTTCAGAACCGGTTTCATATTTTCTGAATAACGTTCATCTTGAGTACTTAATAGTTGGTGGAGTATTCAAAGCGGACTTACTGAAAACCGCAGTTGTTATGTCGAACAGCACGTGTGAGGCTACCGCTAGTTGGTATATGCTATACGTCATGTTAAAAAGCCCTTTTCGCCCAATAAAGATAGGCTTCACGAGTACAACTGCTTATATGAAGCGCTATGATAAAGAGACGTCTTGCTTGCAATCGGTAAGCCCCAAAACCAAATCAATCATTTTGGTGGCGAAGCATTTCTTGCAACCCACTGTTTGGCGTCTGAAAAGAATTATTGGCTCTGTCAGGAATACAATATTTCTTAGGCAGTTGAATCTTATAAATAATAAAGATTTCTTTAGACTACTTTTCAGCGACCGTCACCAAAAAACTCTTATACCATCGTTTGTCATGAAGGCACCAATATTTGGACTAATTGCCATTTTGCGTCTTCAGTCTTTTCGCAAAGGGTTTCGTGCATAGATGAAAAGGGTAGACGCCGTCAGTAGCTCTTTGCAAAAGCAAGTTGATAAAGGAGTAATTTTCCATAATATCTCTTGGTGGGTGCAAAATCATCTTGGCACATTTCCAAAAATGTGTTATCCTATAGACGCCAAAGTGGGCTTTGCTCACAACCAAATAGAAAAACCATACGTTATAAAATGCCTTGGTCGCTACTTCTATAAAGGGATTTATGGGAATGACAACAAAACACGTGTTTTTTGTTGTAGTTTTGATTCTGTAAGGTACTAGGAGTTAAGTGGATGCTTAAAGGGAAATCGATTCTTGTTACTGGCGGAACCGGTTCTTTCGGGAAAAAATTTGTTGAGATTGTTTTGACAAAGTATCCAGAGATAACTCGGATTGTGGTCTATTCCAGGGATGAGCTTAAACAGTTGGAGATGTCGCAGGAGTTTTCCGAGTCCAAGTATCAGCAGTTGCGTTATTTTATAGGTGACGTGCGCGAAAAAGACAGACTTAGCCGGGCCATGGAAGGGATAGATATCGTTATCCATGCTGCCGCTTTGAAGCAGGTAACAGCAGCGGAATACAATCCTTTTGAAGCGATCAAGACTAATGTCATTGGCGCTCAGAACGTGATTGAGGCCTCTATCGATAATGGCGTCAAGCAGGTAGTCGCATTAAGTACCGATAAGGCAGCAGCGCCTATTAATCTCTATGGCGCAACAAAACTCTGCTCTGACAAACTTTTCGTTGCCGCTAATAATTTTAAGGGTAAACACGCTATTAGATTCTCGGTAGTGCGTTACGGTAATGTAATGGGCAGCAGGGGAAGCGTGATTCCTTTCTTTTTAAAGAAAAGGCACGACGGTATGTTACCTATAACGGATGAACGCATGACGCGGTTTAATATTACCCTTGAAGATGGGGTGGGTCTTGTCCTTTACGCACTTGAAAACATGTGGGGTGGGGAGATATTTGTCCCTAAAATAGCAAGCTATAACATAACTGATGTAGCAGATGCTATTGCCCCAGGATGCAAAAAGGAACTGGTAGGCATACGTCCGGGGGAGAAACTGCACGAGGAGATGATTACGGAAACGGATGCCTTAAATACGATTGAGTTCGATAAATATTTTGTGATACTGCCATCAATGCAACTGTGGGATATTGCTGAATTTATACGTGTTTTCTCCGGCAGAAAATGTGATTTCGGATTTAAATATAACAGCGGAACCAATGTTGAATGGCTAACAGTCAAACAGATTCGCGACTTGATAAAACTTCATGTAGATCAAAGCTTTAATATTTGAGGGGGGAGTCCTTGACTAATAAAATTATACCTTACGGACGCCAATCTATATCAGAGCGTGATATCCAAGCGGTTGCAGATGTTCTAAGGTCTGAGTGGCTGACACAAGGGCCAGCAATTGATCTGTTTGAAAAAACAGTTGCTGATTATTGTGGAGTAAGATATGCAGTAGCGGTTAATAGCGCCACGGCCGCACTGCATATTGCATGCTTAGCTGCAGGGCTTGGTGCAGGTGACTGGCTCTGGACTTCTCCCAACACCTTTGTTGCTTCCGCAAATTGTGGGCTTTATTGCGGTTCTCGCATTGATTTTGTTGATATCGATCCCGTTGCTTATAATCTGAGTACCCCTGCTCTTGAAGAAAAGCTTAAAAATACCAAGCTGAAAGGAAACCTTCCAAAGGTTGTTATCCCTGTCCACTTTTCCGGACAGTCATGCGAAATGGATAGAATTGCGGGACTATCTAAACAATATGGCTTTACTGTCATTGAAGATGCCTCCCATGCAATTGGAGGACGATATAAGAGGAATATCATTGGTAGTTGCGCTTTTTCCGACATGACCGTTTTCAGCTTTCATCCGGTTAAAATCATAACTACGGGAGAAGGTGGAATGGTACTTACTAACAGGAAAGATTTGTACGATAAGCTGATGCTTTTCCGCTCTCATGGTATAACCCGCAATCCTCAACTCATGGAAGGTGCATCTCATGGTCCGTGGTATTATCAACAGATTGATCTTGGTTTTAATTACCGCATGACGGACATTCAAGCCGCATTAGGGTCAAGCCAGATGCGTTGTTTGGATACATTTGTAAAACGCCGTCAAACCTTGGCGCAACGTTACAATGTAGGTTTAGAAAGTTTGCCGATAGTATTACCCCGGCAACGTCCTGACCTCTGTTCTGCGGTCCATTTGTACGTAATTCGTCTTAAACTTGAAGAGATTGGCAAAACGCATCGCCAGGTGTTTGACGGGCTTCGAAATGAAGGGATTGGCGTAAACCTGCATTACATCCCTGTCCACACCCAACCCTTTTACCAGCGGTTAGGGTTCAAATTGGGAGATTTCCCGGAAGCGGAAAAATATTATAGAGAGGCCATTAGTCTGCCGATTTATTATGATTTAAAAGAAGAAGAGCAGGACTTTGTTATTGACAACATTAAAAAGGTTCTCAAATGAAACTTGGTCTTGGCACGGTGCAGTTTGGGCTAGACTATGGGATATCGAACTGGCAGGGCAAAACATCTCTTGATGAAATAAGAAAAATATTAGATGTTGCAATGTGTAACGGCATCAAAGTCATAGATACCGCGGCTATGTATGGTACCAGCGAAGATGCGTTAGGCGAAACATTACCGGAAAGCCATCGGTTTAAAATTGTGACTAAAACTCCGAAAATTACCGCTTCAGCAACAAGCGCGGAGTCTATGCAGGTGTTGGAAGACTCTTTTTTACAGTCGTTGCAAAAGTTAAAGTGTGCTTCAATTTATGGCTTATTAATTCACAATGCTGACGATTTGCTAAGTGAAAGCGGATGTCTTCTTTTTAACAAAATGATTGATTTGAAGCGGAAAGGTTTGGTCGAGAAAATAGGAGTATCGGTTTACACAGCATTGCAGATTGATGAAATTCTGGAAAACTTTCAGATAGATATCGTCCAACTCCCAATTAATGTCTTTGATCAGCGATTACTGATCGGCGGCCATCTGTCGAAACTAAAAAAAAGAGGGGTTGAGATTCATGCACGCTCGGCATTCTTGCAAGGATTGTTGCTTATGTCACCAAAAGATATACCACCTTTTTTTGATTCCGTGAGAGAGCAATTGGAAAACTATCATAGGGCGTTACGCCAATGTGGATTAACACCGGTTCAGGCAGCGCTGGGATTTTTGATAAATATACCCGATGTTGATTTTATCATTTGCGGAGTGAACAATCATACGCAGGTTAAGGAGATATGCGTAGCGGCTGTCCCCGTTAAATCGATGGATTTTAGCGGCTTTGCATTAAGTAACGAATCTATTTTAAATCCATTAAACTGGAGGTATTAATTTAATATCATGATATTGGCAATTTTACAGGCAAGAGTCTCCTCAACAAGGCTTCCGGGTAAAGTTTTAAAAAGAATTATTGATAAACCTATGTTGCTGAGACAGATAGAGAGGATCAGACGCGCCAAATTGATAGATAAGTTAATCGTGGCTACCAGTCTTAATCTGACTGACAATCCCATTGAAACGTTATGCAAAGAGAATGATATTGCATATTATCGTGGAAGTCTTGATGATGTCTTGGACAGGTTTTACCAGGCAGCCAAGCCTTTCAATGCCGATCATATAGTAAGACTGACTGGTGATTGTCCGCTTATTGATCCTCAAGTAATTGATGACGTGATATCTAATCATATTCACGGAGATTGTGCCTATACCAGCAATACTATTGAACCAACGTATCCTAATGGCTTGGATACAGAGGTCTTCCAATATAAATGCCTGGAGCAAGCATGGAAAGAAGCAATTCTCCCTTCGCAGCGAGAGCATGTTACTCCATTTATTTATCAGCAACCAAACCGTTTCAAAATAGGAAGTTTTAAGAACAATATTGACTTGTCCAGATTACGGTGGGCAGTTGATGAACCAGCGGATTTTGAATTGATATCTATTATCTATAACAATTTGTACAACAAAAACCCGAAGTTTACTACAAACGACATCCTGGCTTTTCTGGATAGCCATCCTGATCTGAAAACCATGAATACCCATCATGATCGTAATGAAGGATATAAGAAGTCGCTTGAGAAAGACGTTGTTTTTTGTAAATCAACAGGAGGATCAAATGTCTGATCGATATCATAAGTCAGAGGAGTTACTGGCTCGCGCATTAAAGACTATCCCGCTGGGTTCTCAGACTTTTAGTAAGAGCAAGACACAATATCCGTATGGGGTATCCCCATACTTTATCGTGAATGGTCAAGGCAGCCATGTCTGGGACGTTGACGGTAATGAGTATGTAGATTTTGTTAATTCCCTTGCTGCTGTAACTCTTGGTTACAACGATCCTGATATAACCGAGGCAGTTCAGGAACAATTAAAAGAGGGGATTATTTTTACCCTCCCTCATCCTATCGAAATGCAGGTAGCCGAAAAGATAGTCGAGATGGTACCTTGTGCCGAGATGGTAAGATTTGGTAAAAACGGTTCTGATGCAACGTCAGGGGCGGCTAGGGTCGCACGGGCATATACAGGGCGCGACCGAGTGGCCGTCTGTGGTTATCACGGATGGCAGGACTGGTACATAGGATCTACTGCCCGCCATAAAGGCGTCCCAAAAGCAACCCGGGAACTGACACATCAATTTACTTATAACGATATAGATTCTCTGCAACGCATATTTAAAGAGTGGCCTGATCAGGTTGCCGCGGTGATAATGGAACCGATGAATACAACTGAGCCGAAGGATGGCTTTCTGCATAAAGTCGCGGAGCTAACCAGGAAGAATGGCGCGGTATTTATCTTTGATGAAACTATTACCGGTTTCAGGTTTTCAAACGGCGGCGCCCAGGAATACTTTGGCGTGACTCCAGACATGGCAACTTTTGGCAAAGGGCTTGCCAATGGTTATCCTGTTTCAGCAGTTGCTGGAAAGGCTGAAATAATGCGCCAAATGGAAGAGGTCTTTTTTTCATTTACCTTCGGAGGGGAAACCCTCTCTCTTGCCGCGGCCCTTGCAACTATGACAAAATTACAACGAGAACCGGTAATTAAAACCCTTTGGACACAAGGCCAAAAAATTGTAGATGGAACAATAATACTGATTGAAAAACATACGCTGGGGAATATTTTGTCGGTCGGTGGCAAGGCATGCTGGTCTTTTTTAATATTCAAAGATACGGATGTTTATTCTCAATGGGAACTGAAAACCCTTTTCTTACAAGAGGTCTTTGCAAGAGGAATTCTAATTATTGGAAGCCATAATATGACATACTCCCACTCTGACTCAGACATTTCAAAACTCCTAAAGGTATACGATGAAGTCTTTGCAATGATAAAAGAAGTTTTAGCACGGAAGAATTTGAATGAATTGCTACAAACCGAGCCTTTGGTTCCCTTGTTTAAAATTAGATGAGAAGAGGCAAAAATCTTTTAGAAGTTTGGCTATGTCTTTGACCGCCAGACGGGCAGCCACATGATGTTTTATCATGGGTCAAGACCAACCTTATCAATTCCTAACCATAAGGAGTGAACTTTTCATGAGAACATTAGAAGAAATAATCAAAAAACTACCTCTTGAATATGAGCAAGAAGTGGAGAATTTTGTTCGATTCTTAATAGAGAAGCGAGTACGAAAAGAAGGGAGAAAATTACGTCAGGATTGGGCAGGCGCCCTGAGAGGCTATCGTAACCAATACACCTCGATGGAACTACAAAAAAAAGCATTGGAGTGGAGAGGCGACTAATTTATGTATTTACTTGACACCAATGTATGGCTTGAACGACTTTTGGATCAGACAAAGTCGGAAGAGGTAGGTATACTTCTAAACCATATATCATCGGAACATCTTTTCATGACAGATTTTGCCTTTCATTCCATTGGAGTAGTGCTAGGTAGGCTAAATAAGATGAATACTTTATTGCAGTTTGTACAGGACGCTTTCATGGACGGTGCTGTTTCTCTAATTCACCTCAGACCAGAGGATATGCATCTGGTTGCATTGGCTAGAGAGAAGTTTAGTTTAGATTTTGATGATGCCTATCAATATGTTGCAGCAGAGAAGTATGCGTTGACTCTTGTAAGTTTCGATGCCGACTTTGATCGGACTGACCGAGGGAAGAAAACACCAAGTGAGATTAGAGGTAATGTGGGTATATGAGGAAACAAAGAATTGAGTATGATTCGCTTGTAGATGCCCTTGTAGCTATAGCTAAGCGTCTCAGCATTTTTGAAACTCGATACCGGATGGTATCAGAGGAGTTTTTCGACAAGTTTAGCAAGGGACAGTCGGAAGACTCAGAGGATTTCGTCGAATGGGCGAATGACTATCAACATTATGTTGCGATTAGGCGTGAACTAGAGGCGCATGTGCAGCATGTTGCTTGATTTTCTATCGAGATATCTTAAGGAAGTTGAAGCCGCAGTTCGGTAGGCGGAAGACGCCTATGTGGAGCGTTATGAAGAGGAGATTGTAGCGGCTGATCGTGTGAACTTGCGTATAAGAGTTCGCTTTCTGAGGGGACACATGCTGGAGTTGAACGAGGCCGTTATTGGTGAAGCCCGTCGGCCCAGACCTCTTGGCTATCGCTATCATTTTCAGGACGAGCAAAACAAGCTTGTCTTTCGATATGACAACACGCCGCATTTCCCAGGTCTTGAGAATTTCCCTCATCACAAGCATATTCCAGACAAGGTAACGGGCGTAGCGGAACCTTCAATTCTTAAGGTTATTGATGAGGCAAGGCGTTTAGTACAATGAAATAAAATGGAAAAGGTGAGGAATGCGGAGCAATTTGGTAAGATTAAAAGATTGGGAACGAATTTGGTAGTGAATACATTTTTCCGTGTTGATTCCTCGATCCAAATGGGTACGGGCCACCTCATGCGCTGCCTCACCCTTGCAGATGCACTCCGCAAGAAAGAATCAAACGTATCTTTTATTTGTCGTGAACT
>CAYHFB010000111.1:0-9645 GCA_964355695.1 uncultured candidatus Brocadiaceae bacterium | reverse complement strand
CGTTATTCCTTGTTCGATATTCGATATTCGAGTTCGCAGAAAATTAATACTGTTACCAAAAGCTTAAACAATTAGGGGGATTTAATTATTCAAAATCTGTGTAATTTCTGAAATCTGCGACTCCAACCATTTTTGAACAGCATCGTTAGGTATGATATTCCGCATTAATCGTGACGTATTCATGCGAAAGGTCGCACGTCCAGACGGTATCGGCGCTGTCACCCAATCCCAGTTCCAGCCGAAGATTGATGTCAACGGCCTTCATTGAGGCGCTGATGACGTCGAGGTTGTTTTGCGTTGGTACCCCTTTGCTGAAGACGAGGATTTCGTTAATGTAAAGGTTGGTCTTCGATTCATCAAGAGCCACTCCAGCATAGCCGGCAGCGGAGACGATGCGTCCCCAGTTCGGGTCTTCTCCGTTGATAGCCGTCTTTACGAGCGGCGAATCTGCGATCGACCGGGCAATCCTCACGGCATCGGCTGTTGACCTTGCGCCCACCACGTCGATCTGGATAAATTTCGTGGCGCCCTCGCCGTCCCTTACAATGGCCTTTGCCAAATAACCCGCAACGTAATCAAGCCCTTGCTGAAATAGCTTCATTTCCGGACTATGGGGAGAAATGGTTACCCCGGACGCCCCGTTTGCTATAATGGCAACGGTGTCGTTTGTGCTGGTATGACCGTCAATAGTGATACGGTTAAAGGATGTGTCTGCGGCTTTTCTCAGGCACTCATTGAGAAGCATTGATGGTATGGCAACGTCCGTGGTGATAAAGCAGAGCATTGTTGCCATATTGGGTGCAATCATCCCGGCGCCTTTAGTAATGCCGCCGATGGTAACATCTTTGCCGTTTATCTTGAGCCTGACGGCAACGTCTTTTTGCCTCGTGTCCGTCGTCATAATTGCCCGCGCCATGTTATTGCCGTGCGCAGGGGTGCTTCCCAGTGATGCAACCGCGCCTTTGATGCCGGCAGCGATCTTGTCCATGGCAAGGGGTCTTCCAATAATCCCGGTGGAGGCGATGAGTATTTCCCCCTGAGAGATTTTCAGGCAACCGGAGGCAATCCGCGCCATTTCCACGGCGTCTTTGTACCCCTGTTCACCGGTGCAGGCGTTGGCATTGCCGCTATTAACAACAAAGGCACGGATACATCCTTTTTGCGCCGTTGTTCTGCTGTATTTTACCGGCGCGGCGTAAATCTGGTTTGTCGTAAACAGCGCAGCCCCGGTTGACGGACACTCCGACAACACAATTCCTAAATCAAGGCTGTCCTCTCGTGTTTTTATGCCACAATAGACAGCGCCCGCCTTGAATCCTTTGGGGGCGACGATACATCCGGTGGTTATGACTTCCACGTTATTATGAACCTCCTTATATAGCAATACTCTATAAAAACATCTTTTTTGTAAGTTTGTTCCCATGCTGGAGCCTGGGAACGGGTCCAAACAGCCAGGAATCCTGCCTGCGTGAGGCCTTGCGGGATGGCGGCAAGTAAAAAAGCGGTTTAAACAGTCTCAATCGTTTAAACCGCTTTGATAGATTCCATTACATGCCACCCTGCGCCTGGTAGTTCAGTAACCCGCCGAAACAGAGGATGTCCACTTCACGAGGGGTTAGAGAGTGTGTTAAATTAATCTCAATGTTCTTCGTTATGTTTTTTGCAACAATCTTCCCTTTCGACTTTAATCTATTCTTAATATCGGGCAATTCGAGGCGGTCTCCCTGCTCGATGGCATTATAGCCGGTCTCGTTTTCAAAGGTGAGGGGCAATATGCCGAAGTTTACCAGATTTGCCCGGTGGATACGGGCGAATGATTTGGTAATAACGGCCTTTACCCCAAGAAACATGGGGGCTAGCGCTGCATGTTCTCTGCTGGATCCCTGGCCGTAATTGTCGCCTCCGACCAAAAATCCGCCGCCCTTCTCCTTGGCGCGCTTGGCAAATTCCTTATCCACCTTTTCAAATACGAACTCGGAAATGGCGGGGACGTTCGACCTGAGAGGCAATATCTTCGCCCCGGCAGGCATGATGTGATCGGTGGTGATATTATCTCCCATCTTTAAGAGGACGTCGCCTTGCAACGTGTCCGGCATGGGTTCCTTCTTCGGCAAGGGTTTTATGTTGGGTCCCCGAACGATTGACTCGTTTTGCGGGTTTTCTGAGGGCGGGATAATCAAGCTGTCATTAATAACAAAATGCTTGGGCTTTTTAATAACGACCGGTTCGCCAAACTCCCTGGGGTCTGAAATTACGCCGGTAAGCGCCGCAGCAACGGCCGTTTCCGGGCTGGCAAGAAACACCTGGGCGCTGGTGGTGCCGCTCCTGCCTTCAAAATTTCTGTTAAACGTCCTGACCGAAACGCCTGCCGAAGGAGGCGCCTGGCCCATGCCGATGCAAGGCCCGCAGGATACCTCAACGATACGCGCCCCAGCGGAAACCATGTCTATGAGCGCCCCGTTTCGGGAGATCATCTCCAGCACCTGCCTTGACCCGGGTGATATGGTAAGGCTTACGTCCGTATGTACCTTTTTGCCTTTTAGCATTGCGGCGACGGCCATAAGGTCGTAGTACGATGAGTTTGTGCAGCTTCCGACGCATACTTGCTGCACTTTTGTGCCTTTCACTTCACTTACCTTGCACACGTTATCAGGACTGTGAGGCCTGGCTATCATCGGTTCCAGGGATGAAAGATCAATCTCCACCACTTCGTCATACGGTGCGCCTGCATCTGCCTTGAGCGGCTTCCAGACGACTTCCCGTCCTTGCATTTTAAGGTATTTCTTTGTTTGCGCGTCGCTGGGGAAAACAGACGTTAACGCCCCAAGTTCCGCCCCCATATTGGTTATGGTTGCGCGTTCCGTAACTGCAAGGGTTTTTACCCCTTCGCCGCCATATTCAAATATTTTTCCTACGCCGCCTTTTACCGTTACGAGCCTCAGCAATTCCAATATGACGTCTTTTGCCGTCACCCAGGGTCTCAGCGCGCCGCTCAATTTCACCAGCACCACCTTTGGCATGGTAATGTAAAATGAGCCGCCAGCCATAGCGATTGCCACGTCAAGGCCGCCCGCGCCAATGGCGATCATACCCAGTCCTCCGGACGTCGGGGTATGGCTATCAGAACCCAGCAATGTTTCGCCAGGCACGCCAAAGCGCTCCAGGTGTACCTGGTGGCAAATACCATTGCCGGGTTTGGAAAAATAGATGCCGTATTTCTTTGCAAAACTTTGCAGAAACAGGTGATCATCAAAATTTTCAAATCCCGTCTGGAGCATGTTGTGGTCAACATAGCTTACCGACAGTTTCGTCTTTACCCTGAGTATGCCCATGGCTTCAAACTGGAGGTAGGCCATCGTGCCCGTTGCATCCTGGGTAAGCGTTTGATCAATGGAAATGGCGATCTCCTCTCCGGTCTTTATCGTGCCGGAAACGAGATGTGCGCTGAATATTTTTTGTACTACATTTTTTCCCATCGTAATCCTTTCACTTGAAAAATCTTTCTAAATGCGTCCAGATATAAAACAGGCCTACGGCGATTTATTGGTGTTCACACGTAAAAGGACACGGGCACCGTGTCCCTACTTTGAAATTCCTGTACGTAAATAGGCCTTCGGCAACTTTTTTCACGTTCACACGTAGGGGAGGCACAATTCGGATGAGCAGTATAGACGCGTGCGCAGGCACGGACAAACGACGTTTGTCCATGCCACCCAAAAAACTATTGCTATGATGCGCTTGCTGCTGTGATTAAAAAAAAATCCCACCGCCTTTTAGCGGTGGGATTTTTACTATACTACTCTATCGAAACACCACTCCAAAGCCATTAATGCTTTGCGTGAGCCTTGAGGTATCCGTGTCCTCCGAAGAGGATCACTTCAACGCTTTCTGGTGTTGCCGTCTTATTGAAGTTATGGGACTTCTGAGGTCCATGGCAGGTTTGACAGGTTACCAAATCCTTGCTAATCAACCCCTGCTTACGCATCTCAACAACCCTGCCAAAAACAGACCCGCTGTCCGTATTTACCAGCGAATGGTCAGGACCACCAACGTGACACTTTTCACAGGCGTCTGACGCCTTCGCTTCCGCCACAGAGAACTTGTGGCTTGGATGGCAGGCATTGCAGCTACCGCCGACCCGGTCATCATCATAAGCCAAGCCCATTTTGTGACAACCCTTACAATCCTTCATCACAAGCATCTTTGTGCTTATCACGTCGTATTTGCTTACCTTTGCAACCGCGTGTCCCAGATTATGCGAACTTTGGCGGAAATCGGCAAGCTGGTTTTGGTGGCATTCACCACAGACGCCAGGTGATACGTAACCGTGTTTCTTTGCGATAGCGCGATGATCGTTGCCGTGGCAATTAGCACAGGATATACCTTTCGCCGCATGAGCGCCCTTTGTCCATTCCTTAACAACGTCAGGCGTTGCCATCTTATGGCAGGCGAGACAATCCGTTTCTTCATACGTGCCATAAGGCTTGATCTTCTTTGCCGCATAAGCCTTAAACAAATCGCCCGGCATGTGAGGATGAACTACGCCCAAGTGGCAATCCGTACATACCAGCTTTTCAAGCGCCAAACCGGTAATACCTTCCGCACGGTGCTTGTTGCCCTTTAAGACCATCTCAATGTGTGTCTTATCTTTCGTAAAACCTTCCGAATGGCAGCGAACGCAATTTGCGTTTAAAATCAGAAGGCTGTCTTCGGCTATCTCGATAAATGCGCCATCCGTGTAAGCCTGGAAAGAATGCATCAATGAGTCGTGCGTTCCATCGCTAAGCTTGGCGTGAGCGTATCCCTTCAGGCCTGGCCCTACGTGGCACGCATGGCAATTCTCTACGTGTTCGTTATGGTGCTTTGATCCCTTAAATGAATCATAATGAATCTTCATTTCATGGCAACTGGCACAAAACTCACTCTTTTCAGAATAATGGTACACATTTCTTAACGTAACACCAAATACCACCAGCACGATTATCGTGAAAAAGCCTACCAGTTTTTTTCTTTTCTGAATAAAGTTCAACAACTGCTTCAACTGCTCCATAAAAAATACCTCCTAATCTTCCTGTTTAAGTATGAGAGATCAGCTTGAACACTTTTTAGCTGAAGAGAATTTCCCTAAAATCACACGGTAATTTAAACAATTCCGTACGCCATAAAATAAAGTTTGAGGATTCTACCACAAAGCTTAATGATGTTCAAGTCCTTTTTTATAACTTATTACTACCCCTCAAAAGCCTCAAAAGAGAGGATTTGGAAATACCCGCCAACTATTTCCATAACAATTGACAAACAGGCCTTTTTTATGTAAACTTTTCCATAGGCTTGCATTTGCACCTGTTCACGTCGCATAGGTAAAAGCTGATGTAAACCCCCGGCATTTCCCCCCCCTTTTTTTATAGGTGGACCTCAAATAATTCCTCTCAAAAAGGGCTTCGGGGTTGTATTTCAGGTTTTTATCGAATGCATGAGGAATTGTCCTTTAGTTTACATTTACTAAACCCCCGGCTTTTTTTGGAATCACGGAAGGAATTAAATAATGACTCTTCGCCGCAAGAAATATCTATTTTCATTCGCGTCACTTACGCTTGGTCTATCCATGTTTTTAAGCGCTTTTTTTATCAATGAAACCGTTGTTCAGGCGCAACACGCAGGAGGCGGTATTATCGATACCAGCAGACAGCCCGGCAGCTATCATCAATCATTTGCGCTCTACGGCGGCACCGTGCCCTTGCCCTGGCTTGATGAAAAACCAACCCCCACTTCCATCAAAGTAACCGAAATAATTACGTATGAAGTCCCCGTGGATGAAAAGCGGTTCAATGAAAAAAAGCTCACGATAGAAGACCTTGAACTAAAGGAAGTGTCAAACAGCTCGGAAATCAACTTCCACCAGGTCGATTGCCACTTCTTCAAGGTAATCAAGCAAACACAGGTACGTGCCGTGGAAAACCTTACCTGTAAACGGGAAAGGGACGGAACACAATACTGGCTGTCTGACGGCAAAAAGTACGTCGAATGGGGGAGATGGTCAAGCTGGACTCCCGAAAAAGACGCTAAGAACGTGGAAATGGCAAAGGGTCAACCGTAATACGCCAGATTTATTTACCATACCGTTATGAAAAAGAAGCATCGGGGTATCTCTTTTCTTTAAACTATTTATTCGTTGGTTCTCGCTGCAAAGGGGGTTTTTGCTTGTGAAAATTGTTTATTCATTTACACTGTCCAGTCTATTTATCGTGCTTTTTTCAAATGCCATTCCGGCAAATGATGCAAAAAGCGAATCATCTTATGCGCCGCAAAAAAAGGCTGCTCCGGCAAACACAAGAGAAAACGTTAACAGGAACAAACTTTGCCCTGAGTGCTCAAGGATATATCCGGGTGATATAAACTTTTGCAGTGTCGATGGCAAGCAACTCGCTGCTTACACGGAAGAAGACCTTGTGTGTCCAACCTGCAAGGGAAAAGCCGTTCAGGGCGAAAAGTTTTGTAAAAACGACGGCACCCAGTTGGTTCTCAGGCCGTCATCTGATAAAAAGGCCGCACCTCCCGATACAAAGGTGGAAATCAACATCCCAGCCGATGCACCACCTGAAGAGCGAATGAAGGCCGTTATGTACCATCTCCTGGAAGGGAACCGGCTGTGTGAAGAGGTGAACGATTTTGAAAGTGCATTAGTGGAATATAAGAAAGCGGAGGAATTAAACACCGATCTTCCGGCGGTGCATTTTCGCATAGGAGGCGTTTACTGGAAGCTTGGAGATCCAAGAGCAGCCTTGACCCACCTCGACAAATGCAAACAATTGATGGAAGCACAACCACCCGAAGCGAAGAAAGGCGAAAACTACCTTAAGTCGCTTGAGGATGTTAAGGTTTACATCAGCAGATTAGAAAAAGGGCTGGCTCAGGCAGAAAAACTACAGAGAGTAACGGCCTCACTCACGATAAGAGACGAAACGATGAAAAATGCCCTGGCTGAAAATCGTGACAAATGGAATCAAATGGTCTTGGTTCCTGCAGGAAAATTTATTATGGGTGCGCCAGACGATGAATTTATCCCGGAAGAAAAGCCCCAGCACGAAGTGTATTTGGATCCATACTACATAGACAAATTGGAGGTTACGAATGCCCTGTATTGGGAGTTTTTGCAATATATCGACCGCACCGGCGACCATAGCAAGTGCTTTCACGGTGAACCGAGAGAGAAAAACCATAAACCAGGGACGCCCCATACAAGCTGGGAGTACCCTTACTACGATTTCCCCGACTATCCTGTAAACATGGTCGATTGGTACGATGCTTACGCATACGCCGCCTGGGCAGGCAAGCGTTTACCCACGGAGGCAGAGTGGGAGAAGGCCGCGCGCGGCACGGACGGACGCAGGTACCCGTGGGGAAACGTGTGGGACGCGAAACGGTGCAACGCTGGACCCAATGCGCCGCTGACCGTTGGTAGTTTTGAGTATGGGAAGAGTCTCTTTGGATGTATGGATATGATCGGAAGCGTTTCGGAATGGTGCAACGATTGGTACCACCCTGAATACTATCAAACCTCTCCCGGCATAAACCCGAAAGGGCCGGAATCGAGTACGGGACAGAGAGTCGTCAAGGGAGCCTCATTGTTCGCCCCTTATGCATACAAGATGCGATGCGCTGTACGCATATTCGCAAAACCCGAAGACCGGAACAAAAGCGTTGGATTCCGATGTGCAAAAGACTTTAAACCGGGAACCGAAACACCCGCAAAAGAGGCAGTTAAGCCGGAAGAGAAGGGCAAATAACCCCCTCCCGGACGGTTAGCGGAACACCAATCATACCGTATTAAGAAATGCCGGAACCGCAGGTTTTATTCATGAAACCTGTGGTTTTCGGCATTTTTTTTGGCGGGGCTATGACACCCGATATCCTTCGATATTCCTTGCCCGATATTGGATAAACACGCACGCACACATTCACACAACACCGAACGACGGGTGCATTCCCAATTTTTTGTAAAATGTTGTTTTGTAGCTCAAACCTTCAGGTTTGATGGTTGTTGTGCTTAATACCGGCGCAGGCGTTTTGTGCGCGGTTTCCTGACTCGCAGTGCATTGCGGGAGTCCATCAGGGCTGAAGCCCTGAGCTACAGCGGATGTTCACCCCAATCGAAAAAAACAAAATCAACCGGGATGCCTTAATATTATTGGGATTTTCTTTGTTTTGGTAGTTTTTTTTCTGGTGACTACACCTATATCCCTCTTTGGTAACGCCTCTGGCAATTTTATTTTTAACGCTTCCAGTAACTGACGAGATTGTTCTCGTGGCTGTGGGATTTTCACGCAACAGACGTCTTGCCCCTCGATCTTTACCTCCATCGAACAAACGGTTGCTAATTGTCCAAGGCCATCCTTCACCGTCAGGTCAAAAGATTCCCACGCCTTCCGAAGTCTTCGAATAATCATGTACGCATATTGGTGTTGAGTGAAATACACAGAGGTAAACTTCCGTTGTAAAATACGAATTTTACTAATCAGCGCACTAATAACATTTTTTCTGTTTGGTGTTGGGTTAGGGAGTAGCAAATTATATAAAGAAAAATTTATTCCCCTTATTGCCTTATACAAAGAAAAAGACACGACGAATACAACAAAACAAGATGAAACACAAAACACTATAAAGCCTATTACAAAAGGCCAAAAATGAGTCATGTGACTCATGAAATCAGGCAAAATATACCAATAAATCAAGAAAAATTAAAAACTGCCCAACAATCGGCTAAGCCTGACAGCGCAAAGCTCGGTTCACCTGAAATACCATATAGGCGCGGCAGATTATCCATGTCGTTAACCCGCTGAAACAACCTGTGGTCAAACACAAAATAAGCAGGACAATTCAGGTGGTATCGTAATTGATTATTGACTCAGTGCTGAGAAATGGCTAAGATTTTCCTATTTCCGCGGTTGTTCGTGCGATAGTAACGGGCGCACGCCATGTCGGCAGAAGCCTGGTCAGAAGGTAGCTCAAAAGACGGGAGGCGTATTATGTTGAAAATTCACAAGAAAATAGTCGTTGACGAACATAAAAAACCAATTGCAGTTCAGATACCAATTGAGGAATTCGAGCGACTGGAAGAGGTTGTAGAAAATTACGGGTTGGCAAAATTAATGGACGAGGTTAAAGATGACGAACGGCTTTCATCAGAAGACGCAAAAAAATACTATCAGTCGTTAAAACAGAATGTGGAAAATTGAATATACAAAACGTTTTCTTAAAGAACTCGTTAAATTACCGAAGAGAATACAAACAAAGGCGGAGGAGATCGTTTTTAATGAATTGCCTTCTTGCAACCCTTTTTGAACTCGGATATGTTGAAAGGCTGACCGGTTATCCGGACAAATACAAAATCCGTTTTGGAGATTATAGGATAGGAGTCACAATAGACAAAGATAATCAAGTCGTTGTCTGTCAACGTGTAGCGCACCGTAAAGACATTTACAAAATATTTCCGTAGGTTTCACATAAAAATGAACCCACAAATAGACGCTTATCAGGTAAAAACATTCGCGCCCATTCGCGTTTATTAGCGGTTTAAAAGAATCTGGACAATTCAGGGGATAGCATACTTGATTGTTGGCCAGTATTGAAAAATGGCGAAGATTC
>CAYHFB010000110.1:0-9669 GCA_964355695.1 uncultured candidatus Brocadiaceae bacterium | reverse complement strand
AAAAACAAGGGTTTGGTGACATTTACTGGTTGCTTAACTTAACACGTATGGGTTCGAGGCCACCAAACGCCGGGGTTCGTGCCTCACTGCCAGTATATGGTATTTAGTTTTCGGCGGTAATCGGCTCATACTTTGCTTTCGCCCCCCCGTGCGCGTAACTGACCACACGCCCCTTCGATCTCCTGTCCTGCCGAGTCGCGTATCCTGGCGAGGATGCCACGACGCTGCAGGGTCTGCGCCATTAACTCAATCCGTTCGGCGGAGGGGCGGCGATAGTCGAGTCCGTCGATTGCGTTGAAGGGGATGAAGTTCATCACGGCGTATTTCCCGTAGAGGAGCTGCACGATCCTGTCCACTTCGGCGTCGCTGTCGTTGACGCCCTCAATCAACGTCCATTGATATTGCACCGGATAGCCGGTGGCGCACGCATAGGCCTCGGCGCGCTCCACCAACTCTTCGATAACGATCTGCGGTGCATGAGGCAGCAACTTGGCGCGGAGCAGGGCATCGGTGGTGTGCAGCGAAAGGGCGAGCGCCGGTTTGACGGTTCCATTTACGCGAGTCTCACGCAGCGAGCCTTTCTCTCCATCGCCCCTTGCGAGAGAGGGGGTGTTCATCAACCGCTCGAACATGCGCAGATCGCCGACGGTGGAAAACACCAGATTCTTGTGGCCGATGTTGCCTTGTGTGCCAAGCAGGTCGATCGCTTCGAGCACGTTGTCGAGATTGTGGACCGGTTCGCCCATGCCCATGAATACCACCTTGCTTACTGCGCGGCGACGGCGGGCGAGCACCACCTGGGCGACGATCTCGGCACTGCTAAGCTGACGCAGCAAGCCGGCGCGACCGCTCATGCAGAAGACACACCCCACGGCACAACCCACCTGCGTCGAAACGCACAGACCTCCACGCGGCAGCAGCACGCTCTCCACCATCTGGCCATCGGCCAGTTCCACCAACAGTCGTGCAACGCCTTCATCGGCGGGATATTCACTGCGCAGGCGCGCCAGTCCGTTCAACTCCGCTTCAATGGCGGGCAACCCATTGCGCAGTGCAAGCGGAAAGAAGTTTTCTACGAGGCTGTGCTTTCTGTCGTACGAGCAGACCTGACTCCAGCCGCGCAGCAGGCGGTCTTCGTGGCAGGGCTTGGCACCGAGATCGCGCAGGCGCTGGCGGAGGTGGGCGATATGCATCGGAGAGTGTGAATTGGGAATCAAAATGAGTTTCACAAATAATTGGTTGCGTGGAATTATGGAGACCTTTAGTCAATTTGCAAGGGTAACCCCTATTAATCTGTATGTATTCTATTATATCATATCTCTCTTTATCTACGCTACCAATTCAGGGGGAATAAGGAAAATCTCCATTTTCACTGATGGGGGGACCAACCCATAAATTGTCAATTTGCCTGTTACTGGAAAACGCCGTAAGTGCTTATTAAGTAGTGAGATATGAAAAACAACGCTTGACTTCAGCGTCTGTTTGTGTTAGCATAAGCCATTGCATAATAATGGCTTACACGCAATTACCACTGGCTTGTTTTCTTGGAATTACAGAAACAAGCACTCAATCGTTATGTTAACAGGATAGACCTCGGAGGCCATAGAGACCTATGGCTTATATTATGGGAAACTGCCGGATTGCCGCCATAATACCAATATCATGATAAAGCTTATCGACATCTTACAGAAACACGCACACTTCAAAGAGATTATCCGGCAACTCCGGGAAGGAAAGGATTGCTTCGTTAGCGGGTTGTGGGGTTCATCCTCGTCGCTCTTCGCAGCGGCCGTTGTTCGTGAACGCATAAAGTCGTCCGGCGTACAGCCGAAGCTGCTGTTAGTGGTATCAGGCATGGAAGAGGCGGAGGAGGATGCGGACGACCTGAACGCCTTTTTACCGGGGCAAGCCACCATTTTCCCGGCGGATGAAACCTTTTTTGCTGAGGATGCAGCCGATGATGATGCGGCAGCCAAAAGGCTCTCTATCCTCAACCATTTACTTCACGGCAATGCCCAAACAAAACTTTCTCCCGAAATTATCGTGGCGCCAATCCAGGCGCTTTTACAGCCCGTGCCGCCCCGTGAATCTATCACGGAAAACATCCTGACGGTCAGAAAAGGCCACGAATATCCCCTGGAAGAGCTTACAACATGGCTACAGCAACACCGTTACCACGCTACCGGTCAGGTCGAAAATCCGGGCGAATACTCCACACGCGGCGGTATTGTGGACATCTTTCCTTACGCAGCAGATAGCCCCTGCCGAATCGAATATTTTGGCGACGAAGTTGAATCGTTACGCAGATTCTCAATTGAGTCACAATTGTCGGAACGGGATTTGGATAGTTGCCAAATACTTTCTGTAAGCGCCATGGATAACGCCGCAGCCGTCCGTACCGGGCGAAAGGCGGTATCCTTCCTCTCCTATCTCAGCAAAGACACGTGGATTGCCCTGAAAGAGCCGTCTGATATAAAAGGATGGGAAAAGATGGCCGCCGAATATGCGCACGACCGGGCAGGTACGGATGCCTGCAACGATGGTGATGACACAAACCTGGCAATTCATGGGGGTGATGATTCTTCAACCAACCAGCACGAATCGGCATCCCTGATTTCTATGGATGAAATCTTTCGTCAAATGGCCGCTTATGCGAAGATGACGCTGGTTAAGCTTCCGTTAACGTCAAACCGCGGTGAACACGTGTTCCACGTTAAATCCGAAGACACCTTTTCCCACGATATCCAGACAATAGCCTCCGACCTCAAGACAATCATGGACGCCAATACCCGAACGGTGGTTTTTTGTAATAACGCCGCCGAAAAACAGCGCTTCCAGGAGATTCTCCACGGTACCCCCATTGAAAACGATATGCGTTTGGAGTTGCGCATAGGACACCTTTGGAGAGGGTTCCAGTTCTCTGATATCAACGTAGCCGTCCTTACCGACCACGAAATCTTCCATCGCTATAGCCACCGCCGTGAACCGAAAAAGCCGATCCAAGCCCGGGCAATCGACTCCTTTCTTGATCTGAAAAAAGGGGATTACGTGGTGCATCTGGCGCACGGTATAGGCCGTTTTCTAGGGATGGAAACGTTGGAGGATGATGGTCGCAAAAGGGAGTACCTCCTCCTTGAGTTTGATGAGGGGACAAGGATATACGTTCCCGCAACCAGAATTGAACTGGTGCAGAAGTACATTGGCAGTTCCGACCACAAGCCGAAGCTCGACAGGATTGGCGCAAAGCAATGGGAGGCGAGAAAAAAACGCACGGAATCCGCCGTGGCCGACGTTGCAAGCGACCTGTTGCACATCCAGGCGCTACGAAACGCGAAGGAAGGCATTACCTATCCGAAGGACACTGTGTGGCAAAAGGAGTTTGAGGCGGCCTTTATTTACGATGAGACCCCTGACCAACTCCAGGCGATAGAAGACATCAAACGAGATATGGAATCAAAACGCCCCATGGACCGCCTCCTGTGCGGCGACGTGGGTTACGGCAAGACTGAGATTGCCATGCGCGCGGCGTTCAAAACAGTCATGCATGGGAAACAGGTGGCCATCCTTGTGCCTACGACGATCCTTGCACAGCAGCACCATAGCACCTTCTCGGAACGCATGGCAGATTATCCCGTGACGGTCGATGTACTGAGCCGGTTTAAGTCTCGCGCAGAACAAAAGGAATCCCTGGAGAAGGCGGCCGCTGGCCTTGTCGATATCCTGATAGGTACCCACAGACTTCTCCAGAAAGACGTCTATTTTAAAGACCTGGGTTTGGTGGTTGTTGACGAGGAGCAACGTTTTGGCGTTGCTCACAAGGAGCGCCTGAAACAATTCCGGCAGATGGTAGACGTGCTGACCTTAACGGCCACGCCCATTCCCAGAACGCTCCACATGTCGCTCATGGGGATAAAAGACATCTCATCGCTGAACACTCCCCCGCTGGGCAGGCAATCCATTCACACGCAAATTATCCGGTTTGACCCCGCACGGATACGACAAGCAATCATGCTGGAGCTTAACCGCAAAGGGCAGGTATATTTTGTTCATAACCGGGTCTATAATATTGAGCGTATTGCCGGTAACTTATCTTTACTTGTGCCTGAAGCGAAGATTTTAATAGTTCACGGCCAAATGGACGAGCGGCTCCTGGAGCAGCGTATGCGGGCGTTTGTGAATGGCATGGCCGATATCCTGGTGAGCACGACGATTATTGAGTCAGGGCTGGACATCCCTAATGCCAACACCATCCTGATCAACTGTGCCGATAGCTTTGGGCTTGCCGATTTGCATCAATTGCGGGGGCGCGTCGGCAGATACAAGCATCGCGCCTACGCGTACATCGTGCTTCCGGCTGATCGCTCGTTAACGCCGGAGGCCGAAAAGCGCATAAAGGCCATCGAAGAGTTTGCAGAACTGGGCGCCGGGTTTAAAATTGCCATGCGAGACCTGGAAATTCGGGGCGCTGGAAACCTCCTGGGAACGGAGCAGCATGGGCATATCGCCGCCGTCGGTTACGAGATGTACTGCCGTCTTTTGGAATTAGCCGTGCGAAAGGCGCGCAACGAGCCGATACAGGAAGCGCCTAACGTTGCAATCAACCTGAATCTGGAATCCTTCATCCCCGGCGGCTACATTTCCGAAGACCCCTTGAAGATGGACATTTACCGGAGGTTGAACCGCTCCACAACGGTTGAGGAGATACGGGCGATTTCGACAGAAATGGCCGATAGGTTTGGAGAGCCGCCGCGTCCGGTAAAAAACCTTCTTTCGGAAAGCGAGCTAAGGGTCATTGCCCAACAGGCATCCATTCGTTCGATACAGAAAGTGGATGACGTTTTAATTATCCTGATAACGGATTTAAAAAAGGCGGAGGAGTGCTTGTCGCATCTGAAAAAAAGCATACGGGTCATTAACGAAAACACCCTCCATCTGCGACTGGCAAAAAGAAAGACGTTACCGGAGGACTTGCTGGAGTTTCTTAAGAAATCAATTAAAAGTTTCGAGGCAAAATAATTTTGCGTTAGGCATGATACGGCAAAAGTGATAAAATATCGCTATGAAAAAACTCCGAATTTACATTGATACTTCGGTAATCGGTGGATGTTTCGACCCTGAGTTCAAAATTTGGTCTGAATCTCTGATAGAAGATTTCAGGCAGCGCCGTTATGTACCCGTCCTCTCTGCAGTCACTGCAGCCGAAATTGATCCCGCTCCTGCAGTCGTTAAAAGACTCCATCGGCAATTGCTAGCGTTACACGCTGAGGAAGTGGCTGTTACCGATGAAGCCCTTTTACTTGTAGAGAGTTACATGAAACACAATGTGTTGGGTAATCGCTTCTACAATGATATGCTGCATATAGCCATTGCCACCGTCGCCGAAGTGGATGTTCTCGTAAGTTGGAACTTCAGACATATCGTCAGACTTGATAAGATACGCCTCTTTAACGCTGTTAACTTGGAACATGGTTACAAAACACTTTTAATTTATTCTCCCAGGGAGGTAATTAGTTATGGCAAGGAAGAATGATTTTCATACGGTAGATTTTTTCCGAAAGGTTCGTGACGAGCAAGCAGCGATGTTGCAGGGTAAAACCCATGAAGAAATCATTGCCTTCTTTTCATCGTTCCGTGAATATAAACAAAGCCAGACCAAACAATCAACCGCAAACGCCAAAGCCAAGCGGCATATCCCGGCAAGGTTGGGTTGAGGCGCAAAACCCCTTGACACGGTATTTTCGTGCAAAAAATGGAGCTTGATTTTCCCGGTACCAACCGCCAACCCCACCCTTATTTACACCTTGACAACAAAATGCCAACCTGATAGAGTGTTCACCATGAAGACACCAATTCGGCTGTATTTACTCGTGGTTTTAGCTCTTTTATGTATCAGTCGGGTAGGTTGGGCTGAGGCACGAAGCCCAACAAACTGTTGAAAGCTATGAATGGTTAATGTTGGGTTTCACTTGCGTTCAACCCAAACTACTCGACTGGATAGTGAAATGCAAAAACACAAACGATAAAAACCCATTTAACTTTTAACTGGTGCAAAAACATGATCTACTTTATATAAAACAACTTTCTTGCCTTTGCCGCCGGGCTTCAATTTAACAGGGGCGTCTTTCTCTACAAAATCAAGTTCAGCTTGATCTGGAATAGTGTCAAGGATATCAGGGTGGTCAATTATCTGTTTTATAAAATCAAACGCCAAACCAATGTTTCTATCAGCACATTCCTTTTTCGTCATCATTTCGCCCCTTTTTTAAACCTTTCTTTATACCACTCCCATCTGTCTTTTATATCCTGTTCCGCATACGTTAAGGCATCCTTCAAGTGCTGTATTTGAATTATCTGCTTTGTCTTGTCCCCTTTAAAGCTGAGTACATCGCGGTGGAAAAAACCATGCGAACAGTCATATCTTACAACGGGATACCATTTGTCCTTTATTTTCGATTCATACTGAACAACAACGTCTTTGACCCTACCTTTTTCCGCCTCAATTTTTATTCTTAGTCTGTCTTCCCCATCCAGACTTAATTCTTTTGTGAATTCTTTGCTTCCCATATTTCTCCGTTTTCTGTAGGACGTAAAGATAGAGAGAATATTTGATATTACTTAGGAAAATTATACCATACCTAATGCAAAAAAAGAACTTGATTTTTCCAATACTTAGCGCCGACTCCACCCTTATTTACACCTTGACAACAAAATGCCAACCTGATAGAGTGTTCACCATGAAGACACCAATTCGGCTGTATTTACTCGTGGTTTTAGCTCTTTTATGTATCAGTATTACTGCCGGCAGAACGTCATTTGCGGACGGAAAAGAAACCATGGACGTGGATGAAATCGTGCCCGGCATGAAGGGGTACGGCAAGACCGTTTTTAACGGCACGCAGATCGAGACGTTTCACGTCGAGGTGCTTGGCGTCCTGAAAAATTGGGACGTAAAAAGCAACATGATTTTAATCAGGATGTCCGGCGGTCCGCTGGAGCAGTCCGGCATTATTTCTGGCATGAGCGGGAGTCCGGTCTATATCGACAATCGCCTCATCGGCGCCGTTGCTTACGGGTGGAACTTTGCCAAAGAGCCTATCGCAGGCGTCACCCCTATCCTTGAAATGAAGAAATCCCTCCTTGATGTGCCTCCGCAGGAAAAGGACGCCTCACCCACCTCTATAGAGTGGGAAATACCCCCGGCTCAACAAAACAGCATGGAACTCAGTCCGCGAGACTCCTTCTTGCAGCCGCAGGCAACGGAAGACCGGCCTTTAAACAATATAAAACTGACTCCCATTATGTCGCCCCTGTTCGTATCGGGCATTGACAGTAGCGTCTTACAAAAACTGCAACCCTTGTTTACCACCCATGGACTTTACCCCCTACAAGGCGGTAGTTCCGTTTCTTCCGCCTCCGCCGGTGTGGCTAAGCTCGAGCCGGGCGCATCTATGGCAGCCGTTCTGATTCGTGGCGATTTCAACGCCGCGGTCGTCGGCACGGTAACGTATATGGAAAACGGCCATGTTATGGGCTTCGGCCACCCTTTTCTCCATACCGGAAGCACCGACCTGCCGCTTGCGTCCGCTTATGTGTATGCCATTCTCTCAAGCCAATCAAACTCAGTCAAAATGGCCTCTCCTCTGGAAGTGATCGGACGGATTACCCAGGATAGAAAGTCGGGGGTTGCGGGCGTTCTGGGAGAATCATCGCAAATGACGCCCTGCCACGTTGAAGTCGAAGGGTCTCAAAAACTCAGCTACAATTTTGAACTTGTCAACAATAAACAGTTGACGCCCAGCCTGCTTCTGATGGTCATGCAAAGCGCGGTATTATCAACAGAGCAAAAATCTGGGGAAAAATCGGTGCGCATAACCCTTTCCATGAACATTGACGGATATGATAAACCGGTGGTGATTGAAAACGTTTTTTATGATTTTGACCAATCCTTGTTTTCCATCAACCACATCGTACAGACATTTGCCATGATTACCAATAATCAGTTTCAAACGGTGGGTATAAAGCAAATCGACGTTAAAATAACAATCCTGGATAGCCGTCAAACGGCGTACATTGAGGCAATTCGGGTGGATAAAAAATCCGTAAAACCGGGCGAAATATTGCAAGTGGACGTGCAGCTCAAACCGTTTACCGGAGAAAGTATTTATCAAACGGCGTCAATCCTCATACCGGAAGACGTGCCACCGGGCAGCATACTCAGCATCACCGCGTGCGACTCCACGTATGGGCAGTCACTCAACATGAGCCGTTCCGCGGGGAAACACCTGCCGACGAATTTTGAGCAACTTTTGCGTTACGTCGAGAACATGGAGCGAAATAACCGCATTCAAGTGCGCGTCCTTTTGCCCAAAAAAGGGTTAACGTACAAGGGCGAAGGCTTTCCTTCACTGCCGCCTTCCATGCAGTCGATAATGAGCGTTTCCAATCAAAGCGGGATTGGCCCTCTTTTCGATGAAGAGATTGTGCGTGTACCAACCCGGTACGTAATTATGGGGAACCAAAGCATCTCTGTCGTAGTTAAACAGTAGGTAATACCATTAGGTCGTTATTCAAAACTGGTAACAGTTCACTCACCATCCAAAGCGCCTATACCCGATAACCCTGTCAGGGTTTAAAACGCTGACAGAGTTGTCTCCGTGGGGCAAGAGGTGGGCTAACTGTTACCAAAACTTAAACAATGGGGGGATAACATGTCGCTTGAATGGAGTGAAGACATTGCAACGGGCATTGAAAAAATAGACAGTGAGCATAGAGAGATTTTCAAACAGATTAACAAGCTGCTGGATGCGATGGATAAGGGTGACGGGGCGTATGCCATACGCGAAGTACTGGTGTTTTTAGAGCATTATGTCACAACGCACTTTACCGAAGAAGAGAATTATATGGTTGAGCATTCATACGAAGGTTTTCACACACAAAGGGTAGAACACACTCGATTTATCAAAGATTTTTATCTTTTGAAAAAAGAATTGCTGCAAAGCGGCATGAACCTCCATTTGGTGGTAAAAACAGAACAGGTACTGGGCAACTGGCTGATGAATCACATAAAAGTTGAAGACAAAAAAATGGCGCTTGCGTTGAAAAAAAGTTAGCGGTAAAGAAAGATTTGTTCATCATCCCGTGCCCCATCATAGAAAATCACACGACAATTATTGTAACCGTTCAGCCCCCCCTTGTTCGTACTAAGGTTTTTTATAGACAAAAGGGGGTGAGATAAAGCATCATAGAAGAATTGGTGGGGAGCCTTCACGATTTACTGACAAAGGACTTGGCATTACCAGACCAGTCAACGATAATACATCCAGGGATGAGATGTGACAGGGCAATATCAACTTGAAATTGGATTTTTAAATGTATCCCCGGAAGGACAGGGGGTGGGCGCCCAAGGTTATTTCATCCCAATAAGATTGTTTTTTTTCGCAAAAACTGATAAAGTCTTATGCAGGTAGATCAAGGCTTTTCAAGTTTCTTGATTACACGAAAAGGGTTCGCTCTGTAACAAAATACTGCCGGTTTTCGATAATCCCGATAAAACCTGCCGCTTATAGCCGGTAGGGGTTTAGCACCGCCTCTTTAGGTTGTATAATAGAAAAATGGTAACTATTCAGTCTCCCGGTTAAAGTTGCCAGGAATTTAATCAAAACCCATTTT
>CAYHFB010000109.1:0-9673 GCA_964355695.1 uncultured candidatus Brocadiaceae bacterium | reverse complement strand
AACATGTGGGCGTTGCCCTGGGCTAAGCTATTTCGCCCCTTCAGGGCTAGCAAAACAAGGGTTTGGTGACATTTACTGGTTGCTTAACTTAACACGTATGGAGTTGCAGCCGGGCTTGACATTCTACGTGGTGGTGTCGGGATTGTTTTCTTCTTTGCCCCAAACCTTGTCCCCGGACGCACCCCATCCTTCTTCCATTTTTGTTACTTTGTTTTGCAGCTACGCTATGCTATATTATGAGCGTGATGTGATTGTTTTGTAAAGAATTTCTCCTGGTAACGGGGGTTTGTGTTCCAGCTTTGCAGATGCCACGCAGGCGGTTTCAATTAAGGTGCGCAGCGAAAGGGATTGCGCTACCAGCCCTGGGAAAGGCGTATTCCCTTGACATTCAATATACCGTTTTTTATAATCTTGCAAAAGCTTATTTTTCAACCAGTTTAGGGGGTTTTGCCGAAGTTTTATGGGAAATACAACCGGGGGTACTAATTCTTGCATTGTTGGATTACAATGGGGTGATGAGGGTAAAGGTAAGATTGTTGATATACTCACTGAATCGTTCGACATTATTGTGCGATATCAGGGGGGAAGTAACGCAGGGCATACCGTAGTTGTAAACAATGAGAAATTCGTTTTACATCTCATCCCATCCGGGATTTTGAGAAAAAATAAATATTGCGTTATCGGCAGCGGCGTGGTGCTTGATCCACGCCAGTTATTGGAAGAAATCGCCGAATTACGAAGCAAAAACATCGAAGTAGGCGGCAACCTCCGCATCAGCGAAACGGCACACCTTGTCTTGCCCTACCACAAGAAGTTAGATGAACTTTCCGAAAGTGAAAAAGGCGACGAAAAGATTGGCACTACCCGCAGGGGGATAGGCCCTTGTTACACGGATAAGATGGCCAGGAGCGGTATAAGGGTGTGCGACATGTTCTATCCCGACCACTTTAAGCAGCTCATCAAAAAGATCGTGGAAGAGAAAAACAGGATTTTCGTGCGGGTGTTTAACGCGGACGCATTGCCGTGGGAGGATATCTACCGCGAGTATTGTGAATATGCCGAGCAGATCAAGCCTTTCGTATGCAATACCGTGACGTTTATGGATGACGCCATAAAGGCCAAAAAACGGATACTGTTTGAGGGCGCACAGGGTACCATGCTTGACGTTGATTATGGGACGTACCCGTATGTCACGTCGTCATCCGTCACCGCAGGCGGGGCATCGGTAGGCACGGGTATCAGCCCCAAGCATATCCACAAGGTGCTTGGCGTGATGAAGTCTTATACGACACGGGTCGGCAGCGGCCCTTTCCCCACGGAATTGGACAATGCTCTGGGGGAACATCTACGGAAAAAAGGGGGCGAATACGGTGCTACTACGGGCAGACCCAGGCGCTGCGGATGGCTTGACGCGGTGGCCGTAAAGCACGCGATTATGATAAACGGCGTTGATGGCATTATTGCAACGAAATTAGACGTGCTGGATGAGCAAAAGACGATTAATGTTTGTGTCGGATACCAGTTTGGCAATAAGGTATATGACGTGTTTCCGCTGGACCTGGCAATGCGCGGCGAATGCAAGCCGGTTTATAAAGAATTGCCCGGCTGGCAGAAGGACACATCCGGGATACGTAGCGTAAAAGACATACCCTATCAGGCAAAAAACTATTTAGACGCCTTGGAGAAGCTCTTAGGCGTGAAGATGGAAATGCTTTCCGTAGGACCTGACCGCAGTCAGGTTGTAAACTTATTATGACAGAAAAAGCAAAAACACCGGCACATATAGCAATTATCCTTGACGGCAATGGGCGATGGGCAAAGCAACGTGGCTTGACGAGGATCAAGGGTCACACCCGAGGCGCCGACGCTGTCACCGAAATAACACAGCATTGCGCGAAAAGAAAAGTGGAACAACTGACTTTTTATACGTTTTCACAAGAAAACTGGAAACGCCCGAAGCTGGAAATCAGGTTCTTGATGAGGCTTATTGCAAAGTATCTTATCAAGGAACGAGAGAATATCGAGAAAAACAACATTCGTTTGACGGCTATTGGGCGGGTCGATGAATTACCGGCGAACGTGAGAAAAGAGCTTGATATATCAATTGAAGAAAGTAAAAACAATACGGGTATGGTTCTTTGTCTCGCGCTAAATTACGGTGGCCGCGCTGAAATTGTTGATGCGGCAAAAAGAATTGCCCGGGAAGTGGAGTGCGGGAATATGGCTTTGGAAGACGTAACGGAAGAATCTTTTAACGACTATTTATATATGCCTAACATGCCGGACCCTGACCTGCTGATAAGGACCGGCGGTGAGATACGGATAAGCAATTTTCTCTTATGGGAAATTTCATACACGGAACTTTGGTTTACGAAGACCTGCTGGCCCGATTTCAGTACCGAAGAACTGGATGAAGCCATTAAGGATTACGGAAGCAGGGAACGGCGTTTTGGCGGGGTGATACGAGGGTGAGTGTACTAAGAACCAGGATTTTACTCGGCGGGAGTATGTTCACGGTGTTTTTTGGTGTTGTCATTATAGACACCCTATTTCACACGGACATAGGATTCGGATGCCTGGCGGCACTGGCCGGGACCATGGGGTTGCGCGAATTTTACGCAATCACCAAAAAGAAAGACTTTTCCCCGTTCTCCATTACGGGAATCGGCATGGGTTTGTGGTTGTTTGTCGCTTACTGGCTGTCGGTTCGGAGTCATTCTCCGCTTGGTTACCCATTTTTCAGGCCGGAAATATTTCTCATATTTGTCTTTTCCCTATTATTGATTCAAACCTACGTGCGCGGCACAACGGACGCCGTAAAAAATATTTCGGTAACGGTATTTGGCGTCATTTACGTGTTCTACCTCTTGAGCTTCGCCCTTGCGTTGCGGTATCTCTCCAACGGCAACTGTCTGTTGATTTTGGTTTTGCTGGTATCGAAGTTTGGGGATATCGGGGGATACTTGCTGGGCAGGAAATACGGCAAGCACAAACTGTCAAAGATTATCAGCCCGAATAAGACGGTTGAGGGCGCATGTTTCGCCCTGTTATCCGGCGTTTTGATTGCGGTAATTTTTAATTTGATCCCTTCGCTCAAGGTAATGAGTGTGCCGTGGGCCGCATTGTTTGGGTTGGTGGTGGGGTTTGCCGCGATGATGGGGGATTTGGTGGAATCGCTTTTAAAAAGAGACTTGCAGGTGAAGGATTCCGGCGGACTCCTGCCTGCTTTCGGCGGGGTATTGGACGTTATTGACTGTTTATTAATAAGCATGCCGGTTGCATACTATTTCCTGGTTTATTCCCACCTTGTTTCATCGTAAAAGAGAGGGTTTGTACCCGTAACTATCTTGTTAGCCACAAGGCGTATAGCCAAATAAGCCGGGTTTTCGATGCAAAAAATTGACCATAACCGTAGATGTGGAAGTTTATGAAGGTCTTCACAAGGCCGTCGGCCCCTGCAAAATCAGCACATTTGTTGAAGGATTGGTTCGCCCGCACGTAGTTCTCCCAAACCTGGAATTAGCATACTCCCAAATGTCGAAAGACAAAAAACGAGAAGCAAAAGCCTTGGATTGGGCAGAAACAAGCATTTACAAGGGGAGAGACGTATAGAAAACGAGTCGAACGCAGGCGGTCTGGAGGTCAGGAAATGATTCGTAGCCCATTAATTGAACAGGTGAAGCAAGCAATTCTTGAAATAGAGCCAAGAGCAGAAATCGTTTTGTACGGTTCCCGATCTCGTGGGGATTTTGGTGAAGAATCCGATTGGGACTTTTTAGTTTTAGTAGAAGGAACCGTAGATGACGAACGTATAGACAATATCAGACACAGGCTAGGGTGTAGAAATGTTGCCACATTTTGTGAGTTAAATTTCCCGGTTTTTAACCCTCCCATCCACCTCGGATTTTAGGATTTTATTGCGCTGTTGGCGGAGGGTTGGTGGCAACGTTGCCTCAACGTGGTCGAGCATCTCTTGTTGCGAGCAAGCATTTAGGGCGTTGTGATTCTGTTCTTGTGTGAGGCCGCCGCATAGGAGCGGAATGGCATAGACAAGACGGTTGATCTCGCCACCTGGATTGCGCTGTATGGAAATACTTCTGAGGGACAAGGAAAGAGTCAAGGCCTCGCAGCTAAAAGTTAAGCGCGGTGGCTCGGAAGGCAGGTTCAAATACCGGGAAAGAAAATAGACCGGAACTGGCAAAGAAGTGACTGGTTTTCTACACCCTAGACACAGGCTGTATGAGGTTGAATGGCAACTGGGCCATGTCATTTCTTCTATCATCAGGAATCGACAAGAGTGGGATAGCCCTCGTTACCAAGTAATGCCATTGCATCAGCGAATTGAACGGGAAGGAATCAAATTGTGAGCAAAGCCTTTTCGAGTTAATTGCTTATCGTTTGAAGCGCTCACAAGAAGATGCTTGCGGCTGTGGTTTTTGCCAACTTGACAGTGTGTTGATTTTGCCCGGCTTGGTGCCGTCCCAGGCGCAACTTAAGTTAATCGTTACCAACGCTTTTTTACCGAAAAACAATGACGTATCAAAACACCATTAACGTTAAAGACGATTCAGAGGCAGCTATCCTGTATGGAAGCCACGACAGGCACTTACGCCTTGTCAGAGACGCCTTCCGGATACAATTGGTCGCCCGGCAGGGATTGTTAAAGCTTGAAGGGGAAAAAGAGCAGGTGGACATGAGCAGGGACGTGCTTTACCGCCTGCTGGAAATCGTGCGCACTACAGGAAAGCTTGACCTGGCGGAAGTGGAACAGATTATCATTGAAGCAAAATGCGCCGCGGCGGGCGAGGATGGCCAGGCCATCGACACCTTTAAAAAAGGCAGTTTTGTTAAATCAAAAACGGATGGACAGCGAAAATACATTGACGCCATTAGAAACAACGACCTGGTTTTCTGTATAGGACCTGCCGGCACGGGGAAGACCTATTTGGCGGTGGCTATGGCCCTTTCAGCCCTGAAGTGCGGGCGGGTGAAAAAGATTGTCCTGGCAAGGCCAGCCGTGGAAGCAGGGGAAAAACTCGGTTATTTGCCCGGAGATATCAAGGCGAAGGTGAACCCTTATTTGCGTCCGCTTTACGACGCCATAGCGGATATGATCGACGTGGGGTACGTAAAGAAATATCTGGAAAGCGATCTTATCGAGATACTCCCCCTCGCTTATATGCGCGGCAGGACGCTGAACAACGCCTTTATCATCCTCGACGAGGCGCAAAACTGCACGGTAAAGCAAATGAAGACCTTCCTTACCAGGCTTGGTCACGGATCAAAGGTGGTGGTAACGGGAGATATTACCCAGGTTGATTTGTCTTCCGGCGAGGTATCCGGTTTAATTGATGTCCAGGACAGATTGACAAATATCGACAATATTGCCTTCATATACCTGACCAAGTGCGACATTGTTCGCCATAAGCTTGTGCAGGACATCGTGGACGCGTATGAGCTGTAAACTAGAGATTATAAACCTGCAGAAGTTCCATCGTGTTAATAAAAACAAGATAAAGGAATTGGTAAAAGTTGTCCTGAAGGCCGAGGCAGCGGATGCGGAAATAAACGTTGTCCTGGTTGACAACAAGAAAATCAAAGAGATGAACAACGCCTTTCTTGGGCATAATTACGCTACGGACGTGCTTAGTTTTGCGTATGAAAAGGAAGAAAAGCAGAAAAACGGCGTGGCGGGTGAGATTGTTATTTCTGTCGAGATGGCTGCCAGGATTGCACGAAGGCAGGAACGCGCGGTAAACGGGGAACTTGCGCTCTATCTGACGCATGGTTTGCTGCACCTCCTTGGGTACAATGACAAAAAAAAAGCGGACGCGAAAAAAATGCATCAAAGAGAGCGGGCGTTGCTGGCAAGCTTAGGTTATAATGTCCCGGTACCTGAATAGTCTCCGTAACAGATTTTTAAAACCCGTTAGTTTCGCAGAGGAGTCTCCTATCGAATATCGAAGGATATTTAATCTTGAACACTCCGGTAACTGCCCGTGAATGCCAATAAAATAGGGTAGTGACGACTCGGTAGGACGTCTTTGCCATGAACGACAATTTGCGTTCATTCCCGGTTGATAAATGCGGGCAAGAAAACTTTATAATTCGAAATTCCCTGTTCGCCATTCGTAATTCAATACACCGTCAAAGAGGACGGGGATTCCAAGATTTCCTTGCTTTACTCTTCCGACTCGTTCGGGCTAGGGTCTCAAGCCCCGGAGGTGCGGCACAAACACCAAAAACATTTATTTCCCTGCGTTCTCTGCGCCCTCTGCGGTGAACAATTACAAAAAAAGAGGTACTTACCGGTGAAGCAACCATGTCCGTTTGTAAAACAGAGGCGATTACCTTGAGGAGAACGGATTACAGTGATTCGAGCCAGATAATTACCTTTTACACCCGTGACTACGGAAAGATACACACCCTTGCAAAAGGATTCAAACGTATCGCCAAAAAGAGCGGTACGAAGGCAGTTGACCTCTTAACCCACAACCAAATACTCTTTATCAAGAAAGAGCATTCCACGCTTTATACCCTGACTGAAGCCGTTTTGCAGGATAGCTATCCATTAATCAGGCAGGACTTGGACAAATACTACCGCGCATCGTACGCAACCGAACTGGTAAGCGAGTTCACCGAGGAAAGCGACCCGAGCGAACCGCTCTTTGATGCTTTTCTGGAAACCCTTCGTGGGGTATCGACGGACGCTGACGCAACTGTCAGGATGCTGGTTTTTGAGATAAAATTACTGAAGATTTCCGGATACCTGCCGGAATGGAGGCATTGCGTTAATTGCAAAAAAGACGTTCAGCAGAAAATCGAGGCATATTTTAGCGCAAAGGAGGGCGGCGTATTGTGCGCCGAGTGTGGGACAAAGGGAGGAAATGGGATTATGACGCCTGTCGGCAGCATGCTTATTGCCGGGCGGTTGTCTGAACTCAACATGCAAAAACTGGAACGCGTTAAAGTACCATTGTCTATTTGTGTTGAAATAGAAAAGATGCTGCGATATTATATAAACTTCGTACTAAACAAAGAATTAAACTCCTGGAGGTACCTTAGGCTGTAAAAAACAGGCTATTAAACCAATATGATTAAAAGAAGATTGTGCCTCTTTTTTATTGTAGCGCTCGTGGAAATCGCAACGTCGATGCCTTCTTTCGGAGAGTGGGTTTGGAACAAAGAGACGGGGTGGATGAAAACCCCGACGTCAGACATTACAACGATAGAGCAGCGTTACCAATACGCCATTTCCCTCGTTGTGGAACAAAAATACCTCAACGCCATCAAAGAATTTGAATTGATTATTGACGCCGACCCTAAATCGGAATACGCGGAAACCTCCCGGATAAACATCGGGTGGGCTTATTATCTTAACGGTGATTGTAAAAAGGCGTTGAAGATGTACAACACCGTCTTGAAAAAGAATCCCGGCACGCGCAGAACCATGGAAGTATTGCAGAAGATGTACCAGGTGGGCATTTCCCAGATGGATACGGACGAAGATGAGGCTATAAATGTTTTTGAGAAAATTATAGAAAAACAACGGCTTGGCCCCCTTGCCCCCGATGCGCAGATCAAGATAGCTGATTGCCATTTCAAACTTGCACACTACGAAGAAGCCGTTGACGCCTACGAAAAATTCCTGGAAAACTATCCCAAAAACGCATGGGTGTCTTATGTGCAATACCGGATACCGCTTTCGAAGGTATATCATGAAAAGCAACAAGAGCGGAATTACGGCTTCTTAACATCCGCCAAGGAAGGCTTTGAAGAGTACCTGGTCACCAATCCGAATGGCATTTACGTGGAAGATGCAAAGCGGATGATACGGGAAATACGCATTATTTCTGCAGAACGGGAGTTTAACATTGGAGAATTTTACATCAGACGTAAACAACCGAAGGCGGCCGTGATGTACTTCCAAACGGTGATAACGGAATATCCCGGTACCCTGTGGGCGGAAAAGGCGCAGGAAAAGATCGACTTTCTCAGAATGATTGCGGCAATAAAATAAAACGGAAATGGATAAAATTACTATGGGCATGTACTTTTTCAAAGGTTTGTTGAATCTGGCACGAAGTGCTGCAAGGGCGCGCCTGCATACCGTCGCCATGTTGCTGGTACTGAGCGTTCTTTTAGGAAGCTGCGGGTATTCTTCCAAAGCAGTGCTTCGGTCGAACGTTCGTAGCATTTACATACCTATCTTTGACAACAAGACCTTTCGCCGGGGATATGAGTTTGACCTAACCAAGGCCGTGCGCGACCAGATAATCCTTAGAACCGGCCTCGACATCGTTGACAGAGACGAGGCAGATTCCATCCTTTATGGAAAGATTACTAACGTTGTTGAAGGTGTCCTCATTGGTGATTTTACGGACAACATTGTAGAAAGCCGTATGACGGTTTTTGTAGATATCCGGTGGGTAGACACCCGGACGGGAAGGACGATTGTCCAACGGCAGAATATTGCGAGATCGGCGGAGTTTATCGTACCGAGAAACGAAACGGCAAGCACGTCCGGCAGCGAGGCCTTTGTAGGCATTGCGTACAGCATAATAGAGGCGATGGGGGATGAGTGGTAACGTTGAAGCCCCTTCGGTAGAATGACGCTTCAAATGCACCACAATGCAGCGATATGGCTAGGGGTCAGCGCGAAGAGGATACATTCCAAAGAACCGCCTTCAACGTTGCCTATCCCGGAGGCGTGCTGCATCTCGGTGATAAAACGCACGTCATGGGAATTCTGAACGTAACCACAGACTCTTTTTATGACGGTAAGCGATACTACGCAACAAAAGATGCCGTAACTCATGGCCTCACCCTGGCAGCAGAAGGAGCCGACATCATTGACGTTGGTGGAGAATCCACACGTCCGGGCGCCCATCCGACGTCAGAAGCCGATGAACTGAAACGAGTAATTCCCGTCGTAAAGGCGTTAGCCAAACAAATCAAAATCCCGATTTCTATCGACACCTACAAGGCTGCCGTAGCAGAGAAGGCAATCGACGCAGGGGCATCAATCATTAATGACATCGGTGGTTTGATCCTGGATAAAAGGATGGCTGCCGTAGCCGCCGCGGCAAAAGTACCCATCATCATCATGCACAAAAAAGGCACACCGAAAACAATGCAGCGCCAGCCGATGTGTAGCAAACGGGTGTTGCCGGAAATAATATCGTATCTGAAAAAATCCATCGCCATTGCAATCAAAAACGGTATAGAGAGCGACAAAATCATACTCGACCCCGGCATTGGCTTCGGTAAAACGGCATTGCATAATCTGGAAATCTTAAAAGGGCTGAAAGAACTTGCCCCTTTGGGATTTCCCCTCTTGATCGGGACTTCGCGGAAGAATTTTATTCGCACAATTCTGGCCGTTTCCGTTGAGGACAGTCTGTACGGCACCCTTGCAACCGTTGCCGTTGCCGCCACGAACGGCGCGCATATCGTCAGGGTGCATGACGTCCGTGCGGCTGTTCAGGTTGTTGCTATTTGTGATGCAGTTATGAATCAGATCCCGTAGCGCGGGGGGCAACCTATAGGTGGTAAGTTAAGAAATGAGAGGATGGACCAATCCGTCCTAACCGTATTAGCAACATAGCCCCGGAGGGGCCATACGTGTTAAGTTAAGAAAGGTAGAATACCAATTCATCCTGCTGAAATCAAG
>CAYHFB010000108.1:0-9750 GCA_964355695.1 uncultured candidatus Brocadiaceae bacterium | reverse complement strand
AGAATATCCCGTTAATCCTGTTATCCTGTCAGAAATTAAGTTAGCGCTTATGGGGTGTCCCCCCTTGCCGCCTTTCCGTGCATCAGGTAGATAGATTGAAGACTTCAGCCTAAATCATGTATAATCACAAACCTTCTGGCAGGCTGAAGGCATTAACCTTCAGTCTTCAGCCTAAACATCTGAGTAGTTACAAAATGTTACCAACAACCGAGGTATCAAAACATCCCTTATTCTCTCCAGAGAATCTTTACCAGGCATATCGCAAATGCCGCCGACACAAGCGGAACATGTATAACGCCATGATTTTCGAACAAAATACGGCGCTTAAAGCCATTATTGTGGGATAGCGGATTGCTTGTGGGCTGGGTCGGGGAGACGGGAAGGAGGCTGAGTAATATCGCGGAGCGGGCATTGATTTGCAGATGGGCGGGTACAAATTCGTGGTACGATGACAGAAGCCACTATGATTCACCATTTGCGGATGAGAGATACAAGATCGTAGAATGGATAGACATCGGCGGCCGGTGGGAGAATATCCAAGGTCTGGATTTCTATGCGGGTTATAGTGTAAAGCAGGATTTGGGTTAAATTGTCCGTGCAATGCGAAGGCGTAAGTCGTCACGAAAACGCGGAGCAAGGGTGGCAAATTGAAGAGATGGGTGTGGGTTTTACTCACCTTCCCAGCTCTTCGTGTTTATAGAGCTATCTCTCCCTTTTCATTTTTGTGGTTTGCAACAAAAAAGCTTGACATGCATGTTAACTATGAGTGTAATAGAGGTCAGCCATAGGTCACTGATAAATCAAAACTTTCAGAAGTTGTAAGGCTGGGGGGTTGAGCTTTCCACCATCTTCTCTATTTCGATAACTATACATACTATGGGAGGATTTTATGTACAAAACAATAGAGGCTTATTACGAAAATGGTAAAATTTTCTATAAAGAAGCTATGCCTGCAATTAAAAGGGCAAAGCTATTTATTACCATTATTGAGGAAGAACCACATGAAATTCACAAACTTTTTCGTTTCAGAGGTATTCTCAAAGAAAAAATTAATGGATTAGAGTATCAGAGGAAGTTACGGAGCGAATGGGACTAATATGCCAGGATATCTGCTGGATACTGATTCTGTAATCTATTTTTTTAATGGTGAAGAGAAAATTTCGAAGATTATAGAAGATACCAAGGATTTAATTTATATTTCATTCATAACAAAAATTGAGTTGCTTTGTTTTGAGACAGATGATACCGAAATCATAAAAGAAATATCTAAGTTTGTTGAAGTTATTGAAGTTTTATTTATAAACGATGCAATCATTTCTAAAGCAACAGAATATCGCAAAAATATAAAATTGAAAATACCAGACTCTATAATTGCAGCAACTGCACAGGTTATGGGGTTGACTCTTGTTTCAGCCGATAAATCGCTTATCCAAAACTAAAAGATGTTAAGGTTGTTAGTCCGATTTAAAATTCAATTATTCTACCCATATTTTGTTCCTAACGGAACTCGTACGGCGATACGTTAATTACGCAGCATGTCCTACGGTATTACCTTGTAAAAACCTCCTTCGATATTAAGAGCATTGCAACATATCTATGCCAAACCGGAGTTGAAAGCGGCTGCGGTTTCCCTCGTTCCCAAGATCTAGCCGGGAACGTACTTGTGCCAGAAGCCCTGCTTCGTTTTCGTTGGAAGATGAAATACTATTTTACCTTTTTCGCCCGTGCTAACCATAAACAAGCGAAAGGGTTGGATACGGTATTTATCATAATAGTTTACTCTGTTTCTCTGCGTTCTCCGCGCACTCTGCGGTAAACCGTTTCTCTCTATCAGGATGTGCCTATGAGCAGTAAAATATTAATTGTCGATGACGAAAAACTGATGAGGATATCGTTGGAAAGCCAACTGAAAAAAGAGGGATATCAGGTAAAATCCGTTGATAATGCAATGGACGGGTTGCGGCTGGTGAAATCCGAGGAGTATGACGTGGTGGTGACAGACATGCGGCTGGGCGGCATGAGCGGCATGGATTTTCTCAAGGAAATAAAAAAGTTCAACACGGAAATTATCGTGGTAATCATGACGGCTTACGGAACGCTTGAGGGCGCAGTCCTGGCGATTAAAGAAGGCGCTTATGATTACATATCGAAGCCCTTTTCAACCGACGAATTGATTATTAAACTGCAGAGGGCCTTGCTCCACAAGAATACCACCGCCGAGGTGACCCGCCTAAGAAAGGAAATACAGGTCGAATTTGAATATTATAACATCCTTGGCAACAGCGTAGCCATGCAGCGGGTGCTGGAAAATGTTAAGAGCGTTGCCGGCAGAGACACCACCGTGCTCATTCAAGGCGAGAGCGGCACGGGAAAAGAAAAAATCGCCGGCGCCATTCATTACCACAGCGCCAGGCGGACGTGTCCCTTTATTCGCGTCAGTTGCGCCGCTTTGAACAGGGAAATACTGGAGAGCGAACTCTTTGGCCACGAAAAGGGGGCATTTACCGGCGCCGTCAAGACGAGGCGGGGAAGGTTTGAGCTTGCAAACACCGGATCCATTTTCCTGGACGACGTGGATGATATCCCCCTTGATATGCAGGTCAAACTCCTGCGCGTGCTTCAGGAAAGAACCTTTGAAAGGGTCGGCGGCGAGGAGACCTTGAGCGTAGACGTCCGGGTAATCTGCGCGACAAAGAAAGACCTTTTAGGGTTGGTAAAAGAAGGGCGTTTCAGGGAAGACCTGTTTTACCGGCTCAACGTCGTGCCTATCCACATCCCGCCGCTCCGCGAGCGGAAAGAAGACATTTCGCTTTTGATTAATTACTTCTTGAAAAAGTTCGTATCCCAATATGAAGACGCATTGCCGGACATTTCGCCGGAGGCAATGAATGCCATTGTGGCGTATGATTGGCCGGGAAACGTCAGGGAATTGGAAAACGTTGTCGAACACGCAGTCGCATTTTCCGAATTGAAGGGCATTTCACTGGAAACCCTGCCCGCTTATTTGAGGCGGATTGACGTGCGCACCGACTTGTTGTCCATGGACCTGTCCAACAGGCAGACCATAAATTTGCAAGACGTGCTTACGGACGTCGAAAAGAAAGTCATCCAGTGGGCCAACCAAAAAACCAACGGGAATCAAGTGAAAATGGCCGAGATATTAGGCATTCCCCGAACGACACTCCGCAATAGATTAATCAAATTGCAGGGATGCTCCGACGAAAAAGACCAGTAACGGTTCCTGTTATGAAACGCATTGACCGTGTCAATGCACGGCAGAAACGCGGTTACGGCACGTTACCGGGGGGGCTTCAAAATCAATTATACCCGATATCATTCGCCATTCGTTATTCCTTGTTCAATATTCGATCAGTATTGCCAGGTACGTGGCAATACCTGAAGGTTTGCCCTACGTTAACAACAAATGAAGCAGGTTATTTATGCGTATCTTTTACGTCTGCTACGAAAATCTAAGCCTTCAGCGCGCGCCTACGACTCACGTAAAGGAAATCACGGAACATCTCCAGAAATCCGGAAACGATGTGATCCTCTTTGCGCCCAATACGGGCAGATTAAAGGGGCATACGGACGTTAAGACCGTATATGCACCGACGCTCAACGTCAGGTTTATCAGCGAGTATCTTTATTACCTGAGCCTCTTCTTTTACCTGCTCGCATACCACGTAAAATTCAAGGCGGACGTTATTTACCTCCGGGAAATGGGGCTGTCGGTGGCGCCAGCGCTGATTGGGTTCATTTTTCGGATACCCTGCGTACTGGAAATAAACGGCATCCCATCGGTAGACCTGAAAAGCGCAGGCACGCATCGTCTGAGACGTAAGATGTATTGGGCGTTCCAGCACCTCAATGTCTTGCTGGCCGACAAGGTTGTATGCGTCAGCGACAATATTAAAAACGCTCTTGACCGTGTCAACAAAGACCCCCACAAGGTCGTCATCATAGAAAACGGCGTTAATAAAGACCTGTTTTGTCCGCAGGACAAGATAGCGGCGCGCGGGCTACTGAACCTTGAGCCGGACGGTTACTACCTGCTGTTTGTAGGCAGTTTTTACCCGCGCCACGCCCCGCTTCATACCATTCGGATACTTGACCACATCAGGAAACAATTGCCCGGGGTAAGGCTTCTCATGGTCGGGAGCGGATATCTCCTGGAAAGCGCCAGGGACCTGGTAAAGGAGCTAGGGCTTACGGAGTTCGTCTCCTTTGTTGGGGAGGTCAGGTACGAAGATATCCCAAGGTACATCACTGCCGCCGACGCCTGCCTGTACCTGCTTACGGGAATCGGTAAGTTCTACGGAAAGGCGGCATTGAAGTTGTTTGAGTACATGGCGTGCGCCAGGCCGGTTATTACCGATGAATCGAGCGGGGATTTTATACGGGGGCATGAGATTGGAATTGTGGTGTCGGAGGTTGATTACGAACGCGCGGCGGACGAAATCACATCCTTGCTGAAAAACGATGCCCTGCGGGACGCCATGGGGAAAACGGGCAGGCGGCTGGTGTTGGACTCCTTTACCTGGGACATTACGACAAGAAAGATCATGGACGTTTGCAAAGGCGTTGTTTTCCGCAAGCAACCCTGACAGGGTTGACTCCCGCAGGGACGAACAAAAAACGGTAATGACTGAATTATTCCCGAAATTTATCCACATTCCCAAGCTGGGGGCTTGTTCTTTATTTTCCCATTGCATTAACATTTGTTCCGCTACATAATTAGTTTCCAGAATAAGTAAAATACGTATCCTCTCAAAAAATCATGGTAAATACGAATTAAGGACCCGAAAGTATCTCGGGAAAAGAAGAAATGGTTTTTTCCCGAATGATTTGTGCCAGGGATGGTAATTTGAATGCTTTACTGACACGATCAAAGATATATTTATATGCACTAACACCCAACTTTTTGCATGTCTGGGTTATCGTAAGGAATGTATCATTGGCCTGCGTTCCTTCTTGTGTGATAGTAGGTAAACGCACATCTCTTTTTCGAACCTGAGCGCGGGCGGCTAATTCTGCGGCATTATTATGGAGGGGTATCTCAGGATATTTCAGCGCTAATAGTAAACACGCCTTTTTCTGTTTGGTCTTTGCTATCCTTTCATCTAAGGCTTGATAACCGGTCTTGGTAGAAAACAGACGATCGAATTCCAGAGACAATTCAGAAGCCGCTTCCTGAGAAGGCGCTCTTTTGCAGGCTAATAAGTTTCGATAGTGTTCCCAATAAACTGCAAGGAACTGTTCCTGTTCTTTAACATGATGGGGTACCGGAGATAATTTCTTGTAAAGCCGTCCATCGTGAACCCAACACAAGGCTAATTCTTCGGTGATAATCTTGAATTGTGGCGCATCATCATCACCGAAAAGATAAACGTGGTTTCAGGGACGCCGGAAACGTTCACGGCGCAGAATCAACCGAACCTGATCTCAAAGTTAGACGAAAACCAATACTTGGTCAGACTGGAAAACGCCACCTCCCTTAGAAACACACTCGCGCTTACGAACAACGAACTGATTGACTATTTAAACAAAGTTATTAAAGAACCCGGAAACAAAGAAGCTCACGACATTGTTGAAAAAATTTTGGCGGATTGGAACAAGACGTGGGATCACCGCCCCGTTTTTGTGGGTTTTTGGGATGAAGTGAAAGACCTGCTGGTTGACTCGGAGGGAAAAGAGCGGGAAGGCACTGAGTGGGCAAACCGCTTGAGGGACCGCTTTGGGCTTGGAGATCATGACCCCAATGAGGGAGAACCTATTCCTGTACTACTGTTGCGCTACCGTGTGAGCGACGTGATCAGGAGCTACCCGGCAGATCAGATAATTGCCGCCGTGCCGAGCGTTTTAGACAGTAAGTGGGGTTCCTTTTTCTGTCCCACCCCCATAAACGGCTGGAATGAAGGACGGTCGTTAGACTTAACCTCCGGTGGTGAAAATGAATACACTTTGAATTGTGAAATCCTTCACCGGCACATTGCCTATCGTACGTCTTATTTTTACCGCGCAGGGTGGATTACGAAATCTCCGGGCAAGACGTGTGAAGAGGCCAGGCGTATCCATTTGTCATTTTTACAAAAAGATTTTAAGTATTTTAGTGAACTATAAAGAGTTACCATGGAAATAACAAACCTCTCTCCCATTGAAGAATGGCTCGCGGATTTTGAAAAGGAACCCCTTTCAGCTCTGGACAATTTGCTGCGCGGGCGTGCCTACATGGGAAAACTCAACCGTAACGAGACGTCTGAGATACTCTTCCGTTTGTTCCATACAAAAGATGCTGAGATTCAGCGCGCACTTGATAAGGCCATGCGGGATTGGTTCCAGAAATACTGGATGGCAATGCCTCCCTCTGCCTCTTCCGCGCAATGGGCGGAAATATTGCAAGAAGCATTTATATCCGTCCAACGCTTACACCTCCGCGAGACCTACCAATGGCTATCAAGCGCATATTTTCGTGGGCGTTCATGGTTAAGAAGTCTATACCAAGGCCCCGCCAGAGACCCGGAAGCGGCTCTGTTACAGACCCTTGCGCTATGCCAGCAGGAAAGAACCCTGCTTCCGCTATGGATACGCCTCTGCCGCATGGAGGAAGACCTGCCCCTGCATTACGGGGCCATTGGGTTGTTAGGGCTGCGGAGGATGCCGGAAGAGGATGGAACACCGCCCGGCGGTCTGAAACCCATAGTGTTTAAAGGTATTGTTGACCTGGCTGAGGCAATTGATAACCACTGCAAGCCGCATGAAAAAAAGCAGGGAGAACACCTCTGGCTCCTTGAATGCCGCGCAATAATGGCGCTCTATCCCCGTACGGCACAATACTGGATTGACAACTTCTCTCCGGTAATCCACCAAAAGCCGATAAGCGAGGCCGCAAAGTGGTTTAATAAAACCATCCCCGGCCTATTCGATAAGATGGAACGCCAACGGCACGACAAGAAACCAGCGGGCGGTTTTTTATCGCAACCGTCTATGCCTGAACGTGAAAAAATCCTGAGATTGCTTGAAGAACAGCCGCTGGACAGCATAAAGGAAGAGTTACAAGGTTTTCTGGAGAAACACAGGCGTTACGCCTACCAAACGGGTGTCTCTGAATTCTTGGTTAAGACATTTTGTAACATTGGCAACAAAATACTCAAACAGGATAACAACCTGGCACTGGCCTTAGTAGAAGAGGCATTTTTCTGGGAGCCCTACAATCCATTTACATGGACTGTGCGTGCAAAAATGGAGGAACTTCGGGGTAATAATACTCGGTCAATTGCCTTATTATGGGAGGCAAAACGGAGATTTCCAGGGGACGCCCATATTAGAACCTCACTGGCAAATAGCTTGGGAAAGAAGGGTGAGCATAACATCGCTGCAATGATATTGCGTCAGGCTAGCATTGATTTTCCAAAGAACGATGTTTGCCGCAACGGGCTTGCTGAGGTGTTAAAAGCACTGGGAAGGCTTGAAGAGGCAGTGAAGGTTTATTGTCAGGCTAGCATTGATTTTCCAAAGGACGGGTTTTGCCGCACCGGGCTTGCTGAGGTGTTAAAAGCACTGGGAAGGTTTGAAGAGGCAGAGCAGGTTTATCGTCAGGCTATCATTGATTTTCCAAAGGACGGGTTTTGCCGCACCGGGCTTGCTGAGGTGTTAAAAGCACTGGGAAGGCTTGAAGAGGCAGAGCAGGTTTATCGTCAGGCTAGCATCGATTTTCCAAAGGACGGGGTTTGCCGCACCGGGCTTGCCGGTGTTTTATTACAACGTGGGAAAAGGGATGAGGCCATTGCCTTATTGGAGGAGACAATAAAAAAGTTTCCCCGTGACAAGGTTGCCAAAGAATTCCTACAAAAAGTCAAGGAGGGTGAATTGCTTCCCGATATGAGCGAAGTCTATAAGGATGAATCTGCTCGTAATGCGTTCGAGGTGGAACGGGTTGAATCAGGAGATATGCCACGGGAAAGCGCTCAGGTGTTGTCAAAAATTAAATTTGACCTTACCGTGAAGACCGGAAGGAAGGTTTCCGTTCTTGAAACAACCGGGGATGAGAAACGGCCGCCAGTGGAAGATGAAGAGGTTGACGTTGTTGAAGAAAAAATAGGTATGACAAACCTCTACCGTTTGGCAAGCCGCATGGTTGATCTGGAAGAGGAAAGAGCGGGGTACAAAGAAAAGGCATTTTCCCTGATCAACGAGGCATTACAGCAGACTCCCGACAACATCCCTGCCCTATTGGAAAATGGCTGGCTGTTATTGGATGAAGCGGCAGATAATGCCGGTGATTTTTTCGCAGAACAACTCAAGCGGCATCCGCACGCCCTGGGCTTGCACGTGGGAAGCTTGCGATATAAAGACAAAAAGGCGATACCAATTGACAATCATGAGTGGGCTGCTCTGTCTAAAGACTTTTCAGCAAACTCAACGGTTATTAATCTTGAGCACACCTTGCATGAGATGGCACACGGGAATGGCTCCAGGATCAAGGCTTTGGATGGGCTCAGAAAACAGCTCGACAGGGACACAAACCAATTACCGGCCTCTCTCCGGGATGCTGAAACGTGGGCCGTTTCCCTGGTTAAGCAAAGCTTATTTAGCAATATTAATCTTGGCGAAACCCTTACAGAGGACAACCTTCAGCCCATAACCGACAATTACCAAAAGCATGAGCTTATGCTGAAAGGGATCGTAGAGCAATGTGTCAGCGCCATCTAATGCCGCCGGAATTGTGTAGCTCAAACCTTCAGGTTTGATGATTGTTGCAGCAGACACGGCCACAGGCATCCTGCATTCGTTTAATGAAACAAACAGCAGGCGGGACGCCTGCGCTACTTACGGGCCTGCTCCAAAGGCAAGACAAAAGCATCGCCCTGCATCGTTTATGTACCCCGCAATGGTTCGCGCCCCGCTCGCCAAAATAACCATGATTTCCCGGCAAGTAAATCCATCCCTGCAAAATATCCCATTGCGCGTCCCCTCCTTATTTTGTTATCATGTACCAACCCTTTTACACCCTTTAACCATTTGCTTAACTAAGGAGATTTGCCGTGATGTTCCGTAACAAACCGACCTTCATAAAGACGTTCAGTGTGTTGCTGCTCGCCGCAAGCGTTGCTATGGGCCACCTCTCTCAGGCGTGCGCGGGAGGCCCTGTTTTGTGTATGATCCAGGGGAACGTAACTGCCAAGAAGCCCAAGTATCTCCAGAATACCATTGTTTACGTCGAATGCGTGCCAAACGCCGTTGAGCCGCCAAAGGAACACGTTGTTATGGATCAGAAAAACATGACCTTTGTCCCCCACGTCCTGCCCATAATAAAAGGCACAACCGTTGATTTTCTTAACAGCGATATGGTACAGCATAACGTCTACTCACCTGACGCAGTTGCTGACAACATGAATCTGGGCACCTGGCTTCAGGGAGAGTTCCGTCCGTTTACCTTCAACAAATTAGGCGTTGCCACGCTCAGGTGCAACGTCCACGTCGATATGGAGGCTTTCGTTCTGGTTTTGCAAAATTCCTGCTTTGCAAAGGTCAATAACGACGGAAGCTTCTCCATTTCAAACGTACCCGAAGGCACATACATGGTGAAACTCTGGAATGAGCGCTATAAGGCAGAGGAGCAGAAGGCAACTGTTTCAGCGAATCATCCGGCGAGTGTGGCGTTTTGTTTGAAGTAGGGGGGCGGAGGCTGAAGGGGGGAGTTGTTTTGGAGATGGCGGCAAGCAAGACCGCAACTACGGGACTTCAAACTTC
>CAYHFB010000107.1:0-9833 GCA_964355695.1 uncultured candidatus Brocadiaceae bacterium | reverse complement strand
AGGTATTATTTGTGGTGGAAAATAGATAAGACCGTGGCAACTGTTCACCGCAGAGGACGCAGAGAGCGCAGAGAAATACAAAGAAAATAAACAGAGTAGTATGCAATAATTTCCCCCTTTCCTTTATTTCTCTGTGTTCTTTGCGCCCTCTGCGGTGATTTGTTACGTTTTTTTGAATAGTGGTAAACGGTTGTAAAAATGGTTATGCAGATACAGGTCTAGTATGGATATCAACAATTCTGAACAAATTACTACCGGGGCTGAAGGCAAAGGGTTTTTAAAGAAACTCATTGAAACCAATGTTACGCGGAAGCTGATCCCCAAAGGGATGAGTTGGTTCGGATGTATGGGGGGATTATCCCTGCTGGCATTTCTCATTCAATTGACGACGGGCGCGTTCCTCCTGTTTTATTTTAACCCGTCAACAAAGGAATCGGCAATCTCAAGTATACAGCGTGTTACCCACACGGTTCCTTATGGATGGCTTGTTCTACGGCTGCACTCCGTGGGTTCATCCATAATGATTTGCATGGTCTTTAGCCACATGCTCAGAATCTTTTTTAAGGAAATCTACCGGCATCCACGCGAACTCCATTGGGTATCGGGGTCATGCTTGCTTATATTGACGTTGCTTATGTGCTATACGGGGAGTATGTTATCAGTTCACAATATCTATAGTAACCCAGCTACGCGCTTGCTGCCGGTATACCTCCTGCACATAGCAGCCACACCGTTGGCTATGGCCCTGTTTATGGGGATGCACTTTTTTATGATCAAAAAGACGGGGATTCATGAACCGCTTTGAGACGTCACGTTTTAAAGGGGGTACAGGTAAGGTATTTATTAGATGAGGCTTACGTAAAGTTTTGAGTATTGAGTTTTTTGTCATTTGAAATTGTTTCAGTTAAGTGAAGAAACGAAATGATGAACAAAATTGGTCTGATTGTATTTACCATAACAGCCCCAAAGGGGCGCAATAAGATAGCCCAGGGCAACGCCCTGGGTTTCGCATTATTGCAAGAGAAGCCCTGAAGGGGCGACATAAGGCATAAATAACGGTTCGTTCCATATTGCGCCCTTTCAGGGCTTGATGGTTTTTGTCATTTCCCCAGGGCGTTGCCCTGGGCTAAGGTATTTAGCCCCTTCAGGGCTAGTAAATACAAGGGTTTTGCGATATTTACCTGTTGCTTAACCTAATACGTATGAGACAGAGGGATCCCTTTACTAAGGGGTTTCGGTTGCGGCCAGAGGCCGCGCCAGGAAATCTGTGGTTCCAAGCGTTTTCTACCGGTGCTAGGTCAGTTATCAATCCGGTAATACTTCAACTTGTTATATAAGGTTTTTAAGGATATACCCAGAGTTTCGGCAGCAACGGTCTTGTTCCCCAGGTTTTCTTGCAAAATCTTCAAGATGTGCCTTCTTTCCATCCCGGCGAGCGACGAATCGGATTTTTCGGTTGCGTCGAAGCGCACAGACGTCCCACGGATGTTTTCTGGTAAATCTTCAAGGGAAATCGTGTCGCCGTCCGACAGCACGACCATCCGTTCCACCGTGTTCTCCAGTTCGCGCACGTTACCAGGCCAGTCGTAGAGCGTCATCGCCTCCAGCGCTTCCGGGAGCAGATGTTTTTCCTGTTTATTCCGGCAGAAATGGGTGAGGAAGTGCTGTATCAAGGTAGGGATGTCCTCCTTCCGCTCCCTTAAGGGTGGAAGGAATAGGGCAATCACATTCAGCCGGAAATAGAGGTCGTCCCTGAAGCTTCCCTTTTTTGCCTCGGCGGCAAGGTTCTTGTTGGTTGCGGCAATAATACGGACGTCAACGGTAACCACCCTGTTATCGCCTATCCGCCGGGTCTCGCCCGATTGAATTACCCGGAGGAGCTTCGCTTGGGTGCTGACCGTAAGCTCTCCAATCTCATCCAGAAAAAGCGTCCCCCCGTCAGCAGCCTCAAACAACCCCATGCGGGATTCCGTGGCGCCGGTAAACGCCCCCTTGGTGTGCCCAAAAAGCTCGCTTTCCAGGAGTGTCTCCTGCAAGGTTGCGCAATTAATCACCACAAACGGCATCGACGCCCTTTTGCTATGCTGGTGAATCGTGTTGGCCACAAGCTCCTTTCCGGTGCCGCTCTCGCCCTGAATTAACACGATAGCGTCAGAGGGGGCGACCTTGTCGATGGTTTTATACAGCGATTTAATTGCCTCGCCGTTCCCGATCATTACCGTCGATCCACTGTCATCCTTTATCAGCCGTTTAAGGTGGACGTTTTCCTTGCGCAATTGTCTTTTTTCGAGCGCTTTTTGTAGTAATGCATCGAGTTCGCTTAATCGGCACGGCTTGGTTAGGTAGTCGTAAGCGCCCAGCTTTATCGCCTGCACGGCATTTTCTATCGTTCCCTTTCCCGTCAAGATAATGACTTCCGTGGTGGTCTCTATTTCCTTGATTTTCTTCAAGGTTTCGATGCCATCCATCTCAGGCATGTTCATGTCAAGCATGACGACATCAAAGTCGCGTTCCTGAACAATTCTCAACGCCTCCACTCCGTTTGGGCAACAAGTTACCTTGTAACCCATACGGGTAAGTTCGTTTGACATAATAGTCCGAAACGTAGCCTCGTCATCGGCAAATAGGATGTTGGTTTTTTTGGTCATATTTTTAAATTGAGACATGAATTCCGCTAATTTACCGTTAAACCAATCAGCCAGCCATCGGCAGCGTTACGGTAATGGTTGTGCCTTTGCCGGCGCCTTCGCTGAATACGTCTATCTTTCCGTTATGCACGTCAATAATACCGTAACAAATAGCCAGGCCAAGCCCCGTGCCTTCGCCTACCGGCTTTGTGGTAAAGAACGGGTCGAATATTTTATCCAGGTGTTCCGGTTTGATACCCATGCCGGAGTCCTGAAACACCACTCGCACAAATGACTGCTTTTGCAGGACGGAAACAAACACCTCGCCGCCGTTCTCAATCGCGTGGAGGGCATTAATGATAAGATTTAAAAAGACCTGCTTCAACTGTTGTACATCTCCAATAACATAACACAATTCATCGGAGATGGAAAGACGAATAGTGCGTTCACTTAACTGGGGCTGGTGGTGCGCAATGGCAAGCATATCACGCAGTATCCGAATTATTTCAACTCGTTCAAACCTTGGTTCCGACTGCCGGGAAAAGTTGAGCAGGTTTGATATAATGGCCTTGCAGCGGTACGTTTCTTCACAAATAATTCTTAAATATTCAGGGAAAACCTCAAGCGCTTTCAGATAATCCCGCTTTTCTCGGCTTTCGGCATCGCACTCCTCCTCTGCAATTGCACGATGCCTATATGCGGGCGCATTTGGGGAATCGTTTCCGCCGTCAACGGTACCTGGCTCATCAGGCTGCAGCTCCTTACGAAGGGGAATTGCTTTAAGCCGTTCGATCAGTCCCTCGGCGCAACTGGCCACGGACGCAAGAGGGTTATTAATCTCATGCGCCAATCCGGTGGCCAACGTGCCGATACTCGCCAGTTTTTCCGATTGCAGCAATTTACGCTGGGTTTCTTGCAGCTTTTTGTATGCCGCACGGATGTCCAGCGTCCTTTCTTCAACCTTGCGTTCCATCGTATTGCGCGCATCGACCAACTGAGAAGTTCTTGTATTAATAATCCTTGACGCCTTCAGCACTACCAGAAAGAGGGCTAAAAACAACACCGCCATGGCCGAGCCGGTCATAATAATCGCTTTTTCACGCGCTGCAAGCATCTGCATCCTTAAAGCCGACATATCCTGATATATCTCTAAAACCCCTAGTTGCTCCTTTTTCATCCCATTTCCTTCCATGCTGTAGAACGGGAAATAGCTCTCCAGCAAATCTTCCGTCACATAAGCCCCTTTTGAATCGATTGTGCCAGCCAGCCGTAGTGCGGATGCGGATTTGCCGCGAATGGCCATGTCGAGCTTTTTGTTACTATCGCGGTTAATGGTATACCCAATATGTTCAGGAATGGTACTGTAAATAACATGCCCTTCAAGGTCGTACAAATACAGCTTCTTGATATTCAGGCCATACACGTTCTCAAGGACAACTTTATTCAACTTTTTAAATTGTGCACGGTTATTCTCCAAATCAATGAGCCTGTTCCGCTTGAGTATGGGAAAGAGAAAATCCTTATAAATTTCATAATTAAGGTGCAAGACAAAATAGTGCGCATACTCCTCGCTTCTTTTGATTAATGCCTCACTTTCCATACGCGGAAATATCCAACCGACTGCCAGGCTTATGATTGCAATAGCAATAAAGCTGGTAACGGTATAATAGAAAATCAGGTTGAATTTTTCAGGATGGAGCATTTTTTGAAATCTTGGCATGTTTTATTCAGCCCTTCGGGTAAGTAGGGTGGATTAAGGCGATTGTGTTGACTTACGAATGCAACGTTCGTCATCGTAAGAACAAGGATTTTCGAATTACGAAGTATGGGGTTTCCCTGCTCTCGTCGCGTTAAAAACGAAAGCCCCAATAACAACCGCCGCATCCATCAAACCTAAAGGTTTGAGCTACAAATTGAGGCGCAAATCAGGCGACGTTCGTCATCGTAAGCACTTCATTCATACTGCCGCTGCGGTAGCCTTCTATATCGATGGTGACGTATTTATAACCAATTTCCTTAAACTTCTTAATCAACTCCACGCGGCGTTCGTTTTGGAGGAGAAAGGCAAAGTCCTGGGGCAGGGCTTCGATTCGGGCGATGGTGTCGTGGTGTCTCACGCGAAATTGCTTCAGGCCAAGTCCACGCAGATAATCTTCAGCCGCCGACACGATGACAAGCTTTTCTTCGGTTATGGATTGTCCGTAAGGGAACCGTGAAGACATACATGCGTAGGACGGTTTGTCCCAATTCGTGAGCTTCAGATACTTCGATACCTCACGTATATCGACCTTTCGCAACCCGCACTCCTTTAAGGGACTCCGCACTTCAAGTTCCCGCGCGGCGTCAAGCCCCGGCCGATACTCGCCCGCATCGTCAAGATTTGCGCCATCGGCAACGTTCTTAAAACCCTTTTCCTTCGCTATGCCTTTGAGCTTGCTAAACAATTCCGATTTGCAAAAATAACACCGGTTAGGAGGATTTTGGGCAAATCCCTCAATGCCCAGTTCGCTGGTATCGATAGTGAGGTGGTTGATGCCAATCTCTTTGGCTATTTTCCTGGCCTCTTCGTATTCATGGGAGGGATACGTCTCGGAACGCGCCGTAACCGCCAAAGCCTTGTTTCCCAGTACGTCGAAGCAGACCTTTGCGACAAGAGAGCTGTCAACCCCCCCGGAGAAAGCCACCACTACGCTTTCCAGCGATTTTACAAAATCCTTCAATTTTTCCAGTTTTTCAATCATACTCATAGCGGGTTTCCCCAAAAGATAATCACAAATTAAATTATGTCGCCTACGGCGACCGCATTTGTAGCGCAGGCGTCCCGCCTGCATCAAAAAAAAACAGCAGGCGGGACGCTTGCGCTACCTACGTTAAATTAGGCCTTCGGTGACTTATTTGTGTTCACACGGAAAAGGACACGGGCACCGTGTCCCTACTTTGAAATTCCTATACATTGAATTACGACAGGTCAAGCATCCTTTGAATCGCCAGGCGCGCCTTTGCAGCAATTTCTCCAGCCACTTTCACCGGATAAACTAAATCCTCCAAAGCCCATAGCACCTTTTCCAGGGTAATAAGCTTCATGTTCGAGCAATCGGCAAGTTGCGTAATTGCATGGAACTGTTTGTGGGGATTTTCCTTTTTGAGGCGGTGTAAAATGCCGGTTTCCGTCCCGATGATAAATATCTTGTTGTCGCTTTCCTTGCAATATTTGGCAATGCCCGTGGTGCTGGCTACGTGGTCGGCCAGGTTAATCACGTCAGTCGTGCATTCCGGATGCACCACCACCTTGGCGCCGGGATGTTCCGACTTCAGCTTGATGATGTGTTCCGCCAAAATCCGGTGATGCGTCGGACAGTATCCCGGCCACAATATCATCGGCCTGTTAAGCTGGGACGCCACGTATCCCCCCAGGCTCTTGTCGGGGACAAAGATGATTTCCTCGTCTTTCGGTATCGAAGACACGATCTTCATTGCATTCGATGAGGTGCAGCAGACGTCGCTTTCCGCCTTTATTGCCGCCGTGCTGTTCACGTAACAAACAACCTTTGCACGGGGAAATTCCTTCTTCTTTATCTTAAGCTCCCGAAGGGTGATCATGTTCGCCATGGGGCATCCGGCATTTTCATCCGGTAACAGCACCAGCTTGTCAGGACACAAGATGGACGCCGTTTCAGCCATGAAGTGCACGCCGCAAAACACGATCACCTCTGCCTTTGCCTTCGCTGCCTGCTGGGAAAGGCCGAGTGAATCGCCCGCAAAATCGGCTACGTCCTGCACCTCGCCCCTTTGGTAATTATGCGCAAGGATAACGGCGTTTTTCTTTACTTTTAGTTCCTGTATTTTTTCGGCTATGGTAGACATCGCTTGCAAGGTCGCCCTTTCAATTATTAGGTCAAATGTCCCTTAAAGATATCCGCGTGGCAATGCCTCAGACCAATTAAACACGTTTAAAAGCACGGATTTCACCGATGACATGGTTTTTAACGTGTTGGAAACCGGGAAGAAGGAATTGTATGCACCGGACGGCATACTAATATCGTTTAAAAACTACATCATAACAAAGCACCGGTTGTTTTTAAATACTTTTTTGTAAACAGTCCACAATTTGCGCAACCATGTGCCAGAGGCTGTTTTCACTTGACAACAAAAAACCTTTCTGATACCATGCGCCTTGCATTTACATCCTGATTTCAATGGATTTCTGATAGTAGTAGCGCATTCCCGTAAATTACGGTATAATGTTGCTCAACATGCGGTGCAACCGTCAGTAACAATCCATAACAAACCGTTACCCATCAACAGGGGCGATTAGCTCAGTTGGCTAGAGCGCTTGCTCGACAAGCAAGAGGTCACTGGTTCGAATCCAGTATCGCCCACCATAACCTGCAAGGGTTTCAGGCTGTTTACTCTTTCCGGTTTTCCGCTACGGTAGTCAAAACGTAGTCAACTTTCTCCAAAACCTCGATTCCTTCTCTTAAACTCTCAGGGCAATTTGATTTAATGGTAACGTCCGGGGTTTTCCGTTCTTGGTCTCCTGTATGATGACTTTACGGAACAAATCAACTCGGCTCCATTGAAGGGAAAGTAACTCGTCTTGACGTAAACCAGTGTGTAAGTCGAAAAGGATGATCTCCTTTAACCATTGTGGAGGATTATCCAACAACCTTTTTCTATCTTCACCGGTCAACCAGCGGTCTCGCCCGCTATTCTCCTTTTCCCGTGATATCTTCAGGACTACAACGCATTTGGACTGCATTTAACGCAATTACTCGCCAAAGCAGTCCGGGTGACTTATGGCTGGTTGTGGGTGGTCTTGGGTTAATCACTCATTCCACTGAGTAAGTTGCAAAACTGTTTTATTTATGCAACCTTCTGCTGATATAAATATTTTTGGAATTCGATAAACAGGGATTTGATGTTTTTTACGTCACCCAAAATATGTTTTGCATCCTCCAACGATTGATATTTATTTTCCAGCAAGATTGGTAATTTGTCCTGGTCAAGCTCTTCAACGCCGGTCTCAATGTATTTGCTTAATACAAATGCAATGAATTCTTTTTGTTTGTCGTTGAGTAGTGCAAATATGGTTGCTTCGGCGGCTGCAACCCTTGCCGCTCTGGTCATGGCCTTGAAGTCCCCGTTGAACACGTATTCCAGCACGTCAAACAAGTCGCTTTTTTCCATGTTTACCAATTGTTGCAAGGTTTGTAGGTCATCTTTCGCAAAACCGGCTTCGTCTAATTTCTCCAATAGTGTTTTCCGTGTCAGCGGATTGCTCCACAGCGTTCTTAGTTCATCTTCACTCTTAAACAAATCAGGCAATTTGCCGAACAAGCTTTCCATAAATTCCGTTGCTGAAACAGGCCTACCGTCTGCACTCCAAAATGAAGTAGAAATCATGTGTTGTATTTCACGTTCTTTTCCGTCACGTAGTTTTATTTTTATGCGTTTCCGTTTTTCTCCGCTTTCGCCTTCGTCGTCACCCGTATCTGGTTCTTTTGTCTTATAAGGTTCACTTGGTTCATTTATGCCCTCTGGCTCAGGTTCTAACGGTTCTCCGTCCCATTCAGGGTCTGCAAAGTGGTGGTAAGCGTCTACAAAATCATAGATGGTGAAAAACTCTTTGCCGTCAAAAAGGCGTGTCCCCCGCCCTACAATTTGCTTAAACTCTATCATTGAGTTTACCGGACGCATCAAAACAATGTTGCGAATGTTTCTCGCGTCTACACCCGTTGAGAGTTTTTGTGAAGTCGTTAAAATGGTTGGAATTGATTTTTCATTGTCCTGGAATGCCCGTAAATATTGGTCGCCTATTTCTCCATCATTGGCGGTAACGCGAACACAATAATGGGGTTCGACAGGCTCACCCATCTTATAGGCTGCTGAGCGTGCCGAAGCAACCAAATCACGCACTGCGGCTGCGTGGTCTTGTGTGGCACAAAAAATGATTGCCTTTTCGCTCTGATTGGCTTCGTCCATAAATATCTGAACACGTTTTGCCTCCCGTGCTTTTATCTCTATGATTTTGTTGAAGTCGGGTTCGGTGTAAAGCCTGCCTTCTTCAATTTCCCCCTCAATGATTTGGTCATCGCTGGTATAGATGTAATCGTCCAACGTTGTTGCAATGCGTTTTACTTTGAATGGCGTTAGGAACCCATCGTCGATGCCTTCCCTGAGCGAATAGACATAAACCGGTTCACCAAAATACTTGTACGTGTCAACGTTGTCTTTTCGTTTAGGCGTTGCCGTTAACCCCAACTGGACGGCTGGTGAAAAATATTCTAAAATGGATCGCCAATTTCCTTCGTCATTTGCTCCACCCCGGTGGCACTCGTCTATAACTATGAAATCAAAATAGTCGGGCGGATAAGCACCAAAGTATGGTTCGGCAGGCTCACCAAAGTATGGTTCGGCAGGCTCACCAAACTTTTGCTCTCTGTCGAATTTATTTTTTGAGAGTTTTTTGAGTAATTCAATATCGCCTTTGATTAATGCAATTTTCTTTGCTCTGCTCCATTTCTGAACTTGTTTCTCTCGTTCAAATGCATGGTCAATTCTGTCAAAGGTTTCGTAATAAACCAATTTCACTGGTGAATGTAATTTTGTGTATTCCGCACCTTCACCGTTTTTATGTTGTTCAATTCTTCTTGCTAAATCATTTGTGCTTCCTGTGTAAAAACTTCCATCATTGCACTGAAGAATATACATAAAACCATTCGCAACATCATTAATTGCTATTTCATTAAAATTTATTTTCTCTTCTATCTGTGTGGTGGGTGAGCTTGCCGAACCCCCACTCATAAAGGTTTGGAAGATGGTAAAGAATATGCTGCCGTTGGTAGGTACTTTACCCGATTTCTTTATTTCGTTGGGTTTGATTCTTACCAAAGCATCTTCGGGGAATGCTGAAAATGAATTGTAGGCTTGATCGGCTAAAATATTTCTGTCTGCTAAAAATAATATTCGTGGTCTTCGTTCGACAGGCTCATGAACCAGCTTGCCGTTTTCATCGGTGTCTGAGGTTCTCGAAGACAAGTTCCAACGGGTTTGGAAAAGCTTCCACGCTACTTGAAAGGCAATAGCCGTCTTCCCCGTGCCTGTGGCAAGGGTTAACAAGATACGGTCAGCGTTATTTGCAATCGCTTCTAAGGTGTTATTAACCGCTATTTCCTGATAATAGCGTACCTGCCAAGTACCGCTTTT
>CAYHFB010000106.1:0-9862 GCA_964355695.1 uncultured candidatus Brocadiaceae bacterium | reverse complement strand
GGTCTCGTTCGGCAAAGATTTCTTTTTCGCGTCCGAACAATTTGTCCTGCGGGGCGAGACAACCTACTGCGCCACTCATTATCACCACTATTCCTTTCAAAACGCAAAAGTCCATTGTGCAAACCACACGCTATCGTCTTGAAGCACGCCCAGCATGGCGTCTTTATCACCAAAAAAGCGGTCACCGCCAATGGTGACGCTATTGTGGTCGTCAATTTGATACTCAACGCGAGGACGCAACAAACCGCCTTGCCCATTGCCATAAGCAATACCAGCGAATTCCAGCGACAAGGTGTCCTGGAGTAATGTCTTGCGTAGCCGCCAGCTTATTCCGTAAAGGTTTTTTGCGGGTTGCTGATTTACGATACGTTGCATGGTAACGGACGGCTGGACTTCCGCAGGTAACGCGCTTTCTGAACCATAATCATCTTGTATCCACTGTCCCAGCAATTGCAAATTGAGGTTGAGATTTTCCGCCAAATTACGGTCCATGCCAAGCACGGCTTGTATCTGATCGTATGGTTGCCCATGTAATGTGCTTAAGCTGTCTTGGCGGTCATTGAGTGCGTCGGTGTAAGCAAGTTCGGTGCGAAGAGTGGATTTACCCAAATTCATCGCCGCATCAAAGCCTATGCGGCGTATACGGTAATTTGTCCACAACATTGAGGGTGTTGGCGCTACAGTTACTGCCAGTGATGGCATCACATTTATGCCCTGGTAGATTGATGCCCCCCAATCAAATTGTTGTCCGCTGTGATCTACCCGTTGAGCAACATTAAACAGGTCATCCGGCTCGTCGTCAGGAACGTCCTTGAGTGCGGCCACCCACGGTACGCGTGATGAATTCATGTGAGGCATCCACACGGAGGTAAAGCGCCAGTTGTCAAGCTCGTATATCCACGCCATACCGTCATTACCACTTTTTTGATCGTCATCGTTGGTGGTGCGCCACTGGTAGTCGCGGGTTACTAACGAATTGGTGGGATTGATCTGGTCTGCGCGCCCCCAAGGCATCAGCAATCGGCCAATTTGGAGATCACCGCCCACAATATGCTGCTCAAGATATCCTTCGCGCAAGCTTGCTACTTGGTCGTCCCTGAAAAAATCAGGCGTTCCCACGCGCACGTCCAAACCATAGCGTGTTTTTGTCGTTGATAAAACGCCTGTGGCTTTGACGTCGGCGGAGAGCGGAAACAAGATATCGGCGTCATCGTGGGCGCTATTTTCCGCCCACACGCCGGTTTGAATCTTCGTTGTAATATCAGCATGCGCCACTGATGAACAAAAAAACACTATTAATCCGCACAAAAGTGACCGTTTCACGGGATACCTTTTTCCAATGCGCGTTGCGTAAAGACGTCGTCACCCAATCCGGTGCAGTGGTGAAATTGTTCGTAGATAAACGTGGTGTGATGTCCGTTTTGTAATTGGTCGGCTTGCACTTTCATAAACTGGTATTTGCCGGTTTCACCGAGGGCTTTTACGTCACTTGCGGCAATGGTCTTCAGTGGCTGGCCGGTGTCATCCTGGTAATCGGTTTTCAGGGCAATAAAATTGGTTTTGTCGATCGTCAATACCCGCTTGGCATAACCGCTGCTCGCTTGTATGGCAGGGGAAACCGGCGTTGCTTCGATGACGTACACCGGCGTGCCATCAAGGGTGTCTTCACGTAACAGTTTTGCATGCCAATCAGAGGGGCGATGCCCCAAAATATCGCCGTAACTTAAATCCGAACCCATAAACGAATCACGTTTATTGTCAGAAAATAACCGCCGTGTCTTGCGTGCAGCAGGCAAATATATCCACAAATCATCTTCCGCCTTTCTACGCTGAATCAGTAAGGTTCCGGTTCCTTTGATATCAGCCGGGGAACGGAAGAAGAGCGCATACATGGCGTCCGGCCCAGCCCCCTGCAATTTGCTGAACACGGTTAATTGGCGCACCCGTTTTTTACCGTTGCTATCGTATAACTCCATACGAATGTCGGACGTGCTATCGGCTACGCGGTTAGAGAGATAATTTTTTTCAAGGATTTGCTGCGCGGTTAACGGTTCAGCGTGCAATACGCCGGTACATAAGCCCAGTAACAAAATTATTAAAGTCGTGGCAAGGCACGCCTTGCCACGACAAAGCATGATTATGAAAATAGAGCGTATCATTTCCCCCCCTTTAAATTAGGCATTCTGATATCTTCTGTTTATACGTAGGGCAAGGCTTCAGCCTTGCAACTGTCTGAACACGCACCAGGGGTGGCAACCCTAAAGGGTCGCCCTACAACAGGCACGAAGGGCAGAATGTCTGGACACAAGCATTACACGTCATCTACGAACTGCCGTTCATTAACCCCAGCCTTCAGGCTGGGGTGCCTGTCCTCCCCCTATCCGGGCTTTAGCCCTGACGGCGCGCAACATAACGTCCTTCTCGCTTCGACAAGTTCTTAACTAACCGGCAGGTATCATCACGTCAATGAAAATCAAGCCTATCGTCCATTACCGTCAGGGCTAAAGCCCATTTCTGTGGACGTCGAGAACCCCAGCCTGAAGGCTGGGGTTAATAGCGAGAGCGCTACGGGAACCATATCTTAATCAGGCATTCCGGCGACTTTCATCCGCGCAACCGAGACGGGTGCGCTACCGGTTTGGATTTCGTGTACATCAGGGCGCGCCTTGCCACTATAAATTCGGTTTGAATTTCCTGTTCCTAAATATAAACGCCGGGCGCAACCATAACACCAATCGCGATACCAGCAACAGCGTTGCAATTACACTCACTAACATAGCGCTTGCAATCAGCAGCGCCATCCACTGATGCACGCGAAAACCAAAAGAAAATGCCAGCACGCCATAACCCACCGCCATGGCCGTGGCCACATAAATACAAGCCGTGCCTGCCCCGTGCAGGGTTGCAGAAAGCAGCGCGGCGTCGTTGGTGGATTTTTGTGCGTTTTCACGAAAACGCGCCAACAGGTAAATCGAATAATCCGCCCCAATACCCACCGCCATTGCCGCTATAAGAGAGGTGGGGATATTCAGGGGAATCCCACTCAACCCTAAAATTCCGAAGACGCTGACCACCGACATCCCAAGCGGCAACACCACTAAACAAGCCGCCGCCAAGGAACGGAAAAACAAACCAGACAGCACAAATACCGCCAGCAATATTTGGGCGATATTTAAGAGTTTATCGCGTGCCAATACTTCGTTAATTGCAGCGGCTTCGGCTACACCACCACCATAACGCATGACCACCGTTGTCGGTAATGCCTTTTCAGCCAATGCTTGCACACGGGTACCCAAGTGTTGAATATACCGGGTGTCGTCATGTTTAACAATGATTTTTATTACCAATTGCTGCCGGTCATTATCCACAAAAGAAATTAAATCTTCGGCGTCGCCCGAACTTTCATAAAGCAACAGGTATTGTGCGGACAGTTCAGCGGACACCGGTAATACAAACTCCTGTGCCGCGTCGTTATTCATCGCTTGTTGCATGCGTTTGAGGTAATCAACCAGTGAAAGTGTTTTACCCACACCGTTTTCGTTTGCGAGTTGTTGTTGAATAACGTCAACTCCCTGCAAAACCTCCGGCTGCAAGACGCCACCGGGTTTGCCCGTATCCACCACCGCATAGAGTATTTGCGTACCGGCAAAATGTCGGTTAATAAAGTCGTCTTGTTGGCGAATGGTTGTCCACGGCGCAAAGTTGGCACGGTTGGAATTATCAATACGCACGAGGCTTGCGCCAATACCCATAACAATCAAAAACACCACCGCAATGGGTAAAAGGTCGAGTGATATCGTCATCCGCGCCAGGGCATTCATCACCGCAGGCCACACGCGGCTATGCGGCGGTTGCGGGTACGGCGGCGGCGCAAGGAGCGAACGCAACGCGGGAATAAACGTAAGCTCAATCACCAGCGCGCTTAAAATGCCCGCTCCGGTAAATAAACCAAACGCCTTTACCGAACCCATTTCAAATATCATTAGAGAAAAGAAACCCAGCGCAGCAATTGCCCCTGCCGCTATCATCACCGGTCCTACCTTGGTTAAGCCCTGCACCACGGCCTCAACGTTGGCGGCTTTCGGGGTAAGTGCGGTTGTCGCCCGCAACCGTTCATACTCTTCATTAAAGCGTTTCAATATTTGCACCGCATGGCCTGCGGCAACCGCCAGCACCAGAATGGGCGTAGTGGCGTTGAACACGTCAAATGGCATCCCTACGGCGCCAAACAACCCCAACACCCAAAACAAGGCAAGGATCGCCGTCGCCAACGGCAACACCATTCCCTGCCAACTGCGAAATGCCTCAAAATGCACTAAGGCAATCAACAGAATCGCCAACGGCAGCAACCACATCATACGCATAGAATAGCGCTCAACTTCACCAAAAAACTGCACATACCCACTACGATACATTTCCACACTATTATCTTTTACCTCTGCCAACACCGGCTCCACACGGGAAAGAATCGCCTTGTATCCCATAGGGTCGGGGTCAAACCGTGCAATAACAGCGAGTGATTTTTTATCATCTGAAACCAATATCTGCTGCAACATGGGGTTGGCATTGAGCCATCTATCAAATAAACCAGCGTCGGCGAGCGCCTGTTTAAACGGACGCACCTCAAATCCCTCTGCGCTACCCAATATCACCTTGGCATGTGGATGCGTAGGAGTGAATAAAGTAGCCCTTACCACGCCTTTTATATTGCGTAATGCTTGGGTAACGTGGTCGATCTTTTGCAAAAAGGTGGGGCTGTGAATATTGCCGTCAGTAGGCGTAAAGCTAATCAGTAGCATGTATTTTTCATGGAAGGTGTTTTCCAATAATGGGCGCGTTTGCACATACGGGTGTGAGGACGGGAGCATTGCTGCCGGGTCAATCACCACGTGGAGGCGACTCATGCTGACAATCGCCGCCAGGGTAATAACCGTAGTTAGTAGTAATACCGTCTTGCGATAACGAATACAAGTACGAATCCAGGTAGCAAGCACAACTCCTCCGCTTAACAATAAGTGTGGTGGAATGGGAAAATTAGCGTAGCGATAAAGCCCATCGCAATTGTTTTGATAGATTACGCCAAGCAACTATTCACGTGTTACGGGGTGCATTCTCAATTCTTTGCAAAGAAAATAGCGCGCACCTCCTGCCCACACAAAATATGGAAAGGCAGTAACACTTTATTGTTTTTGAAAACAAATCCTGAAAAGCTCTGGTAGGAGCAATATATTATATAGAAAAAGATACACCCATATTAAGCTCCAGAGGAGCGGCATAGAAGAGCGTAAATCACACGCAAGGTTTTGCCAACCGATGTCAGCGCTTCAAGGATATAATCAATTTGCTCATCTGAGTTCATTGTCTGCGAAATTTGATAGGCAACCTTCTTCACCGTAACATTAGTACACTCTTTTGAAATTCTATGCGCCATTGTTTTAACATGATAGACAATGGCGCATAGATAACGATCAGACAAGTACAAATCAATACCATCAAACAAACCCAGCTATTTGAGGTGGGTACTCACTTAATACCAGCAGTAGTCTTCTCGGCAACAGCCTTCGCCTCATCAGATGCTTTCTTAGCTTCAGTAGCCTTAATTAAAGCATCTGTAGCCTCAGAAGCCTTATCAGCAGCGATCTTATCCGCAGCAGCCTTCGTAGCATTGGCCTTATTGTAAGCAGCCTTGGCCTCAGCAGCAGCCGTCTCGGCGGCAGTTTTAGTCTCAGTAGCCTTATCGAGCGCAGCCTTAGCCTCTGCAACGGCATTAGCGGCAGCAGTCTTCTCGGCATCAGTCTTAGCCTTAGCAGCAGCCTTCTCTGCATCATTTTTAGCAGCGACAGCCGTATCGAAAGCAGTCTTCGCCTCTGTAGCAACCCTATCGGCAGCAGTCTTGTCCTCAGCAGCTTTATCGGCAGCAGTTTTAGCAGTAGCAGCATTTTCAGCAGCCGTCTTAGCCGCAGCAGCGGCCGTATCTGCCGCAGCCTTAGCCTCAGTTGCCTTATCAAGTGCGGCCTTAGCCTCAGCAACAGCCTTACCGGCGGCCTCCACAGCCTTAGCATCATCATCAGCCTTATCAGCAGCTTTCTTAGCTTCACTAGCCTTAGTTAAAGCAGCCGTAGCCTCAATAAAAGCCTTATCGGTAGCCGTCTTAGCCGCAGCAGCCTTATCGGCAGCGGTCTTATCGGTAGCAATCTTCGCAGCATTAGCCTTATCGTAAGCAGCCTTGGCCTCAGCAGCCGTCTTATCGGCGGTATTTTTAGCCTCAGTAGCCTTATCGAGAGCAACCTTAGCCTCTGCAACGTCATTAGCGGCTGCAACCTTCTCGGCATCAGTCTTAGCCTTAGCAACAGCCTGCTCGGCAGCAGTTTTAGCAGAAGTAGCCTTTTCGAAAGCAGTCTTAGCCTCAGCAGCCGCCTTATCTGCAGCAGTCCTAGCCACGGCAGCCTTCTCGGCAGCAGTTTTAGCAGCAGTTGCATTTTCAACAGCCGTCTTAGCCTCAGCGGTGGCAATATCTGCCGCAGCTTTAACCTCAGCAGAGGAGTTATTGGCAGCAGCCTTGGCTAAGTCAGCCTTAGCCTGTTCGAGAGCAGCAGCTTTGTTTTGCGGGCCACTTGCCATAGCAACAGCATCGTAAATTGTTGATACGTCAGAAAGCTTTTTTGATGCAATAGTTGACAATTCATTTATCCCAACATCCAAAGTAATTAAATTATCGTACGCCACCACATCTTGAAAACCATTTGCCACGGTATATTCTTTCATTGTTTTACATTTGCAAATTTCTATTAAGGTTAATTTACGTTTTCTCGCTATTTCTATTGAATTCATTATTGACTCTAATGCATTATCTCGTAATACAACAGAATTTAGTAGTTTGTCTATCCCTTGAACAGCGGCAGAAGAACCCGATAATATGTTTGATAACGGTGATGGGACAAGGCCACCCGCAGCCGATAAAGTAATGGATGTTGCTCCCAAAGTAGCTGATTTGGTGTCGATCAGCAACTTCATAGCGACTCTCCATTCTCTAAACCGCAAGTCTGAATATGCAACTAACTCCGATATAAATGAATTGCGTGCATCTTCTTCAACTTTCAAAAGAGTATCATATTTATAGACTTTTTCTGATGTTCCAGTAGAAGTACCAGGCAGATAGAATTCTTCAAGCCTACTTTTAATACGGTTTTCCATCTCTTCCGTAACAATACCATAACGAGGACTAAGTATGTCAGCCCTGTTCTTAGTACTCAACCACAATGATGAACAGCCAAGAGTAGAAAACATCGTTGTGAATAACAGGAATATTGCTGCTCGCAAAATATTAGTTTTCATGTACAATCCTTTCTCGTAATAATTCACCGTAAATTGTAATTCTCCAATCAAAACTAAGCTACCAAGGCTGGGGTTTTACCCCAGACCTCAAGGTGTTTTTAGGTATAAGAGGAACTCCGGTTTGTCATAGTTTAGTTGTGAGAGAGAGGATTGTTTTTACCCCCTCCCAGAGAGACGAACCTTTGTTCCTCGTTCAGCTATCCCTCAATGGGCTGCTCCCCAGCATGCCCCACCTCTGTTTTACCGAACGGCAAGATTTTATTTCTTTACCTCCTTTCTATCAATCAATTTTCCGTTTAGCTGTCAGTAGATGCCTGACATTAATGGTTTCCTTAAATAAAGGGGGTTGCAAATTGACTAAAAGTCTCAATAATTTTACACAACTATAGTGCCGGTCAAATGACTTGATACTTTTTGAAAAATCGTGTAGTATAATTGCATACGAAGTACTGTTTTTATTGAGCGGAAAACATGATCACTCAAGGTAAGTCTCTCTCGGCTATTGAAAAAGAAACAATCGTTACATTGAAGAAATTAATAAAATTGTGCCCCCCCACGTATATTCTTGACGAGATTGCAGCAGAACATGGCCATGAGGTACTGCGAACACCGCCGTATCATCCAGAGTTGCAGCCAATAGAGACTTGCTGGGCGGTAGTAAAGAACCAAATTGCACGTAATTGTGATTTCACTATGGCCAACCTTGTGGCTCAACTGGAAGATACCTTTAGTGCAGTTACTGCTGAAACGTGTTCAGGATTGATCAAGAAAATCCGTGAGGTTGAAGATAAATTTTGGAGGGAAGAAGTAATGCTTGACGCCCAAAATTAAGTATCAACTCATTTGACCGGAACTATAAATCCTTTGCTGTGAACTGTGGGCCACACAAGGGGGCATCCATTCCCACTGGCAAAAGCCTATGGCTGGCTACCCCAGCCGTCCTACCGTGCAGGCAGCATAACCCTATGGCTTTCCACCTTATTTGCGCCATCAACCTGTCCAGTCAACCGGGGCCACCTCTGACCTCTACATGCGAGGCCATCTTTTTACTATTCTTCTGAGAGCATAATTGATGTATAAAGCTTCGATTGTTCTTTCAAGAACGCGCTTTTTTGGATACGTTCTAATATTAGGAAGTATTCTCCTGGCGATCGAGCAAGAGGAATAGAAATTGTGATAAGCCCAAAAAAAACCTTTTTGCAATGCATCAGGGGTCATCAGACTTGGCTTGAACACCACATGCCTAGCATCGTAGTGAGCCCAATCCCTGTCGATTATTCTTCCTTCGGCATCCATCTTTTTATAAAAACGTGTTCCAGGAAGTGGAGTTAGAATATTAAACATTGCCATTTCTATTCTGTTATTACTTAAAAAATCTACAGTACGTTCGAAGACTGATTCATCGTCGTTATCAAAGCCGAACATCATCCCTGCATGAATTAAAATGCCTTTGTCATGGAGCTTTTTGAATTCATCACTGAATTTTTCTACCTTGTTGAATTTTTTATTGACAGAAATTAAATTTTTTTCTGAAATACTCTCTACACCAAAGAATAGTGCAAAACATCCGCTTCTTAAGGCTAGATCAATAAGTTCCTGATCATTTACCATGGTAAGGCTTGCTTGCCCGCCCCATTTAATTTTTAGAGGAATAAGAGCCTTAAAAAGTTGTTTGGAATACGCCTTGTTTCCAACGATGTTATCATCATTGAAATGTATTACTCCCTTATTCGATTTGATTTTTTTTTGTATCTCCTTTACTACCTCTTCCACAGGCCTCAGCCGGTATTGATTTCCGCCAAAGGTAGTGACTGAGCAAAAATCGCAATTAAAAGGACACCCGCGACTAGTATGTACACAATTAGTCGTCCAATAATTCTTACGATTTAACAGGTCTGTTCTTGCCTCTCGCAAGCCCTCAAGTGACGAGAGACCTTTGTTTTCGTAAACAGGTTTTACCCCCCCGCGTTTGAAATCCTCAATAAGCATTGGCCAGGTTTTCTCGGCCTCTCCAACAACAATACAATCGGCGTGTTTTTTCGCCTCCTCAGGGCACATGCTTACATGAATGCCGCCAAGCACTACTTTAATGCCTCTTGCTCTAAACCTAGCAGCTATTTCGTAGGCCCTGGGTGCAAGACAAGTCATTATAGTTATCCCGACTAAGTCTACATCTATATTGAAGTCTATATCCTCTACACACTCATCAACTATTTTTATTTCTACATCCGCCGGAGTATATGCCGCAATAATTGGGAAACTAAGCTTTGGAAAAAAGAGCGCTTTTGTATCTTGTTTTCTGTATGCGAAAATCGACTTCTTATCCTCAGGGGATATAAACAAAACCTTCATTCTACCCTCTCCCTCTCTCTGTGCCAATGTAGCGGAGGTTCATTTGCACATCTATTCTCTAAAATCTTGCTCCGCTTTCCTTTTAAAATTATAAGATACGGCCTTAATTGTGATAGAGTTATTTCCTCCAAAATCCTTCTTTGATCCTGTATCTCTCCATCTACTTTCCAGCAGA
>CAYHFB010000105.1:0-9884 GCA_964355695.1 uncultured candidatus Brocadiaceae bacterium | reverse complement strand
GTCCTGTCTGTTATTCGTGTAAATTCGTGTCCATTCGTGGCTAAAAATTCATGAAGCAAAACAGTATAAAGTGGGCGCACCGAGACCGTGACCGCCTCTTTCATTGAACCTATAAGGAATTGAAACCGAAGTTCTCTTTCAGCCAAGTAGGTTGGGTTGAACGCAAGGAAAACCCAACAACAACCTTTCGTAGCATTCAAAAAAAGTTGGGTTTCGTTTCACTCAACCCAACCTACCTGGCTACCTGGCTGCGAAGCGGTGATTTTAGAGTTTACTGTCGAATCCATCCCCTAAAAGTCATCATCCTAGCCATCACTCACAAAAAGGATAGCGAAAAGTTCCTTAAAAAGTTCAGGTAAGGCATACGATCTGGCAATGACAATTTCATCCACCGGTAGAACGAAGTGGTACTTCGTTCTATACCGTGGCTTTTTATGAAGAACGAAACCTCTTCGCCCTACAAACACGCCACACAGATTCTATTGCGTCCTTCAGCCTTTGCCTGGTAAAGGGCTTTATCGGCGGCTCGCAAGAGTGTCTCTGCGGTTGGTCCATGATCAGGGAAAACTGCCACCCCGAACGAGAGTGTTATGACACCTAAAGCCCGCAGGCCATGCTGCATCTGTATCTGTTCAACCGCCTCACGCAAACGCCCGGCACGCTGGCAGGCAACCTCCAGAGAAGCCTCCGGCAGGATGAGCATGAATTCCTCGCCACCGTAGCGACAGGCAATGTCACTACTGCGGACGTGCCGATGCAGGAGCGCACCCATTTCATGGAGTACGGCATCGCCAGCATCGTGGCCGAAGGTGTCATTGAACTGTTTGAAGTGGTCAATGTCGATCATGACTACCCCCATCGGTAAGCCTTTACGCCCGGCCCGGTAGATTTCCCGTTCCAGCGATTCTTCAAGATAGCGACGGTTAAACAACCCCGTAAGCGCATCCCGAATGGATAAATTACGCAAGGTATCACGGAGTTTCAGGTTGGCCAGCGCCAGCCCGATGCGTTCTGATGCGTCGATGGCCAGCCGCCGTTTTGCTTCGCTCTGGTCTTTGTCACCCCATGCGCTGGAGGGGCCGGACGATAGGTACAACACCCCAAGTGTTTCACCCTGTCCCATAAACGGCATACACAGATAGGGGTCTGCGTTTTCTCCCAGATGGCGGCACCGTAAACCGGTCTGGCTGTCCATAACCGCATGAGGACGCCCAAGCCGCATGGCATAACAATCGTCCTTGGACATCGGCTCTTCCAGCGATACTTTACCCCAAACCGTTGCCACCTTAAGCAGATGCATCGAAGTATCGCATACGAGCAACGCGCCTGTTGGAAATAACAGACGGATTGATTGGGCAACAGCCGTGTAAGCTTCTTCCACGGTATTGCAGACTTGCAGGTTGTCGCTCATTTCGCTGAGCGTGCGAATCTCGAAGCTGCGCTGTTCCAGTTCATGGAGGGCCTTTTGCAGCGCGTCATCAGCGAGTTTGCGCTGAATGAGTGACCCCAGTTGAATGGTAACCGCAGAAACGAGCCCTAACAGCCGTTCGTCATTTTCAGACAACAATCGGGACGCAAGGAAATCAATTACGGCAAATACTTCTCCATTGTCGAGGCAGATAGGAATGGACATTGCCCCTTTGAGACCATATTCCCTGGCAATGGGTGCGCGCGGGAAGTTCGGGTCTGTCGTAACATCCCCTATCCACATCGGCTTCTTGGAAAACCAGACACGCCCCGGAAGCCCAATTCCAGGCAAAAAGGTAACCCTTCTGCTCGCCGCTACAAATTTCCCCCAATCTCCAATCTCGTTGGAATGCCACGCCGCGCTAAATTCGAGGCATTTTCTATCGGGAGAGGGTACCCATGCTTCTCCCACAACCCAGCCTGTGGTTTCGCAAACCTTTTGCATTGCCACTTCCAGCGCAGAGTGAAAATCACGGGATTCAGCAATTACCTGGGTCATTGTTTGCAAGAGGCGTAACTCTTCTTCACCACGCTTGCGCTCGGCAATGTTACGAAGCAGCGGGCGGAACAATATAAAATAGAGTATGGGACTGATCAGAACCATCAACATTACGGAATCAAGGAACACCACCACCCACCTGGAGGAAAATTGCGGCAGGAAGAAAGTGAAGAACACCATCTCTAACGTTTCTATAGCAAATATCGAGCAGGCTATGACGAGCAGGACAAAAACAGGTGATTGATACGTACTTCCCTGTTTGGCTGATTGCCCTTCCGAACGGTACAACCCTGTATCTGGAATATTTGATACCGTTGTTGTGTTATTTGCTGAATTATTCACGCGCGTACCTCCTCCACGATATATGCAGATAAGCCTCATTCTGGGTGGCATGGACAAACTTGTTTGTCCATGCCACCCAGCCCAGCCCAGCGCTTATATCCAGTCGGTTCAGCAGTCTTTGCCGTTTTTCGCTCAAGAATGTTGTGTGAATGGTTATGGACATATATTCCCTTAACGGTGTATTGAATAACGAATATCGAACAAGGAATTTCGAATTATGAAGTTTTCCTATCCATCTTTATTACGAACAATTCTGCAGGCAAAGTCTCTTTTGCGCTCTTCAAAACCAAATGACAAAAATAAGCATTATAGACGGACACGCAGGCACGGACAAACAGTTAAACGCTATAGCCACGTTTTGTTATCATAAAGTCGCGGTACGTAAAGGTGGTTGAATTGCCGACGATGATGATGGTGGTCATGTCAATCGGGTGGGTAACAACTTTGTCAAGTGTTGTTATCACGACGGATTCACCCTCCCTGCTTGCATCTTTCACAATGCCGACGGGGGTTGCCGGTGACTTGTGCTGAAGGATGATCTGTACCGTTTTTTCAATCTGCCAGTCTCTCTGGGAACTTTTGGGATTATAGAGTACGATAACAAAATCCGCAGCGGCAGCGCATTGTATGCGTTTTTCGATGGTTTCCCACGTTGTCAACAGGTCACTGAGGCTGATGACCGCATAGTCGTGCATGAGCGGAGCGCCCAGGGCGGCAGCGGCGGCATTAGCGGCCGGAATGCCCGGAACAATTTCTACGGACAACGGGATGTTTTCCTTCGCAATTACTTCAAGGACAAGCCCCGCCATGCCATAAACACCGGGGTCGCCGCTGCTGATGATGCACACCGTTTTCCCCTTTTGCGCCTCTTGAATTGCCAGATTTACACGCTCTACCTCTTTCCGCATGGTTGAGGCGATGACGTGTTTGTTTGCAACAAGGTCGGCAATGAGATCTATATATAATTTATAACCAACAATCGTTTCCGCATTTTTTAACGCATCCAGCGCCCGTTGGCTAATCTCGTTTTTCGCGCCGGGGCCGACGCCTACCACGTAAAGTTTTCCAGGGCTATGGCTACCGTCACCCCGGGATATTTCTGTTTTTTCAGGATTAATTGTGTCTTCCTCCCAGCAATAAGTGCGGCAGGTTCACAGACTGCCCACACGCCAATTTTTTCTTTAACAAAGTCCGATTTACCGTACTCAAATGAACAGGCGGCGATTTCCGACTTTGAAACCACCCGTAAGGGGATTCCAAGTTCCTCCGCCGCCTGCAACAAACCCGCTTCTTCCGCTTTTATGTCAATGGTAGCAAAGAGCCTTACGCGCTCCATGCCCACGCCTGCCTTCTGAATCGCGTCGGCAACGGAACTTTTTACAGCCTCAGCGGTAACGCCCTTCTTGCAACCAATACCGATAATAATGTCTTTTTGCGCCTCCGTGCCGGTAGTGATTACCGCGTCCGTGTGTAAAATAGCGGCAATCCGGGAGGCCAACACGTTGGCGCCTCCTTCATGCCCGGAGAGCATACTGACGACAAAACGCCCCACGTCGTCAACCACCACGACGGCGGGGTCCGTGTATTTATCCTGCACACAAGGCGCGACCATACGCACCACGATACCCATGGCCATAATAAACACCAGGCCGTCGAATTGTTTAAACAGACGCGGGACAAGTTGGTGAAGCGGCTCCGGGAAGCACGTGATACCGGCGAAGTGCGTGTCTTTTCTTAAATCACGGCCTTCTGCAATCCTGGCAAGCGCGTACAGGGAAACGGGGTGTTTGTAGCCCATTCCAATCCTTAGCGCGGTTGCCAGGCCTTGTTCCGATATGGTAATAATAGCCGTTTTCATACGTTCTTCAGTAAGGTTGAGAAACATGTTATTTATTCCAAGGCGTTTGTCGAACTCCATGGATAACAGCGAGCACATCGATTTGATCGGGTTTAATATAGTAAATGATACGATATTGTCCTTCTATAACTTCACGGATTTGTTCCACGTTTAATTCCGGAACAATTCGACCAGACAAAAGAAAACGCTCCTATCTGCTGAGAACGTTTTGTCAAACGATCAACTACTCTTTTGGCATATTGATTTTAACTCTGGGCAATGTAATCATGAATTGCTGTAAGATGTTCAATTGCTATATCAGTCCAATGTACCTACACTTTGGTAGACCAAATTTTTCACGAACCCGTTCGACGGCGGTAGTTCTGCCCGCTTTGCTATCTTTAAGACCTGCTTCAATTGCCTGGCGAACATAGATTTCATGCATGATATCATCCCAAGTAACTTCTTCCGGTAGCGTATCCAATAAACGTCGGGCTTCTTCTTTGACATTGTTTGTTTTCATAATGATTACTCCTAACAATCTTATTTGTCTGAAAACCTGCTTAAATTAAGGGATAGCTGTAGTTATTTCTTCCTTTCGATCGCCTCAAATTCTTCAAGCAACTCTTTTTGGCGCTGCGTCAAATTCCTGGGCGTGCGCACGATTACGCGCACGTAAAGGTCGCCGGAGCCGTGCCCTTTCAGAGACGGCATGCCGCAATTACGCAGCCGAAACATGGCGTCCGTCTGTGTTTCCGGGGGAATCGTCATGGTGGCATTTCCATCCAGCATCGACACTTCGACCTTTGATCCGAGGGACGCCTGGATCAGCGTAATCTCTTTTTCCCTATAAAGATCACTCCCTTGTCGCCTAAAAATCTGGTGAGGACGAATGGTTATGATTACATAGACGTCTTCCTGTAGTCTGCCGTCCCCCTTATCCGCCATGACCCGCAAGGTTGTTCCTTCATCTACTCCGGGAGGTATCATTACGTTGATTTTATCCAGCTTTTGCACCTCTCCGCAACCGTGGCAAGCAGGACAAGGCTGTTCAATGATCTTTGCCCGGCCTTTGCAAGCGGGACAAGCGCCAATCCTGATAATCCTGCCAAAGCCTTGTAATTGCTCCTGCTGAACCTCTCCCTTGCCGTTGCAGTGAGGACAAATCTTTGGAGCCGTGCCCTTTGCCGCGCCGCTGCCGCCGCAAGCGTCGCATTGGATTGTATGGGGGATCGCCACCTCGGTGCTGATGCCACGGAATGCCTGTTCCAGGGTAATCTCAATCCTTACGCGCTTAGTACGTGCCTGCGGCTGTTGATATCCCACTCCTCGTCCGCCGAAAAAGTCGCTGAAAACGCTGCCTCGCCCGAAAAAGTCGGAGAACGTATCATGCCCGAAAATATCTTCCAGGTCGCTGACGTGGCTGAAATTATTCCAGGAAAACCCACCTTTGCCAAAATCGGAGGCCACACCGGCATGGCCGTACTGGTTGTACTTGGCGCGTTTGCCTTCGTCAATTAATACTTCGTAAGCCTCGGATATTTCCTTAAACTTCTCTTCGGCAAGCTTGGGGTTATCCATGTTGAGGTCGGGGTGGAATTTCTTGGCGAGTGTGCGGTAGGCTGTCTTGACGTCTTCTTTTGAAGCAGTCTTGTTTATTCCCAACACTTCGTAGTAATCTCTTTTGTCTGGCATAGTAGTTATCGTGCTAATGTAATGTTTTGAAAAATAACCCTGGAGGCGCGAAACAATTGATTGCTAACGCAATAATGTATTCACACCAGATTTGTGTATGGCGTACCCGGTGTTGCCAAAATCCAAAGGCGTCTTATCGCAATGGCAAGTAATGGATTTGTCCTTCCCACTCGCCTTCAAGACCACATTCCGCTATCAACAAGGCGTCTTCTATGGCAACCATTACAGGAACTTTGCGGCTAACTTCCCAAAATCCCATGCATAGGTTTTCCAGCCTGAATCCGATCGTATGCGTAGCGAGTCATTGTTGTCACATCATGCGTCAGCAATACTCGCCCTTCACATGCCGCCCATTCCAGCACCGTGGGGTCATCTGCGCCAGATAGACCAACGTCTTGAAGTCGGACAATATCCAAGGCAGGCTTTCTGCGCAGTAAGCCGCGTATTATGTTGTTGAAATTCTCATCCGCAACAAACCGAGTCATAATTATAATCCGCGCCTGGATCGTCGTGCTAACAGGCGGTCACGGATACCCAATGGGTCGCAGTGTGACTCGTTCTGCACCCGAAGTTTTCCGGCTTGCTGCAGTCGCTGTTGAAGATATGCGTCCACTTCATCACGCCTCTGAAGGTAGTAGGCAATTACCGCATACACGTCAGCCAGATTGAGAGACGGATATTGATGCGCAATCTCCTCAGCGGTTGCACCATCCAAAAAGGCGGAGATAACCGTATCGAGTGTCACGCGCGTTTTCCCAATTCGCACAACACCGTCCGTATCCGTCTCTAACGGTACAGCTTCAGTTACAATCGCGAGAGTCATGGCATTTACCTCCATTTGTTATTCTACCATTGTTTCAGATGATGGATAATAGGAAATTGTTTTGGTTAATCTGATCGCCACACGTTAAATATAACCGGAATCCCATCAAAAAAAGCCACTCAACGGCAATAAAATCCCTACACATTTTTCGGCGACTTGTTCGGGTTCATACGCGGGGACACGGGCATCGAGTCCCGACACCAATGCATTCGCAACCGGGAGCTTTGGAATGAGAAAAAAAGGTTATTTTAAAGGTTTTGCCGTCATTTTTCTTAAGGTTCGTGTAACAGGGTCTACTCCAATACCAACGTTTTCTAAAGCAACGACGCCGAGGATTGGCTCGGAATCCTTTGGGCCAAATATTACCTGCGTTACGGTTTCAGCCCCCATAAAGGTAATTCGTGCAAATCCATAATTATACTCAACAGGCTGCCCGTTCGCCAACTCATACACTTCTTTCCCTTCAACCTGAATGCCTGCTTTAACGAGATCGCTTTCCGGCGCCATACAGTCTATTGCCCCGGTATCTACCAAGAATTCTGACTCATAAGGCTGTCCTGTCTTCGTTAAATTGGTTATAGATGCTGTAACCTTTATTATCCCCATAAAAGCCTCCTTACCACACAAGTGTTTTCTGGCGTATTCTACCTCGCTCAATAACGGTAAATTTGCCCAATAAAGGAACTGCACCTTTTTTAAGAATGTCTAATAATATTTTTGCAGGTTCCTCTGGTATAGATGGCGCAAAACGGAAATATACAACACCAACAGGTATTACCGATTTATTCCTGTAGATCAACTCTCCAGAATCTCTATCAAATGTTAAAATTATTCGTTTGTCTTTGTATGCTTGCTTTAAGACAGCATAGTCTTTAATCCCCGGTGTATCTTCAATTATGCTTGCAACATCATACCCGGCATTCCGCAGTAGCCAGATACTGTTAGCCGGAAAGTTTTCGTTTGCAAGAAAATCCATCACTCCGTCCCAGAAGAAATTGCATAAAGCGACTCTTCACGCATACAATCCTTTGTAAAGCTGAATACGGCACGAAGGCGTTCCCTGGTCAATGTTGGATAGTTTTCGAGTATTTGCTGTTCTGTCCAGCCCTCTGCAAAAAGACCCAATATAAATTCGACCGACAGTCGTGTCCCCATAACAACCGGTTTACCCAATAATATTTCCGGGTCTGAATGTATATGTCTTCTCCAATCAATATCAGACATTCTCCCCCCATTTCTTTAGTGTAATTTTTCCAAACCTTATCCTTCTTCCTTTTTCTCGCCCCCAAGTAAAGACTTGGAAATGCGCCTGTAGAGGACACTCCAGCCTCCACACGACATTTCAACCTTTAGAAGTCTTTTATAATACTAAACCACACCCGTTTATCATACTCGCCCGTGCCGTTCAAGGGGATGTCCATACCCTGTAATACGTAAAGCTCGTGAGAAAGGTCCCATCGAATGCCGGGTAATACGTCTACACGATATTTTTCATCCTCTTCCAGCCCAAACCCCTTGTGTCCATTCAATTCGGCAAAGGGTGTTATGCCCTCTAAAAGAGGAACATTGTTGATGGTAATTGTTTTTGATAATGCGACGCCGTACTGAAAGTCCACGTCTTCATGTTTTGGGTCTTCACCTCCCGTGGGGACGTCTGCGCCCAAAAAGGTGCTTAAGCCGATGCGATGCCCCAAGTCCATCCAGAAGGCGATTTGCTGTCCTACGGTTGTTACCTCTTCGCCCAGATGCCGATCCTTATCGCCGGTTGGCAGGTTTATAACCGACCCTGTAGACAGTGAAAACACTTCAGACTCCAATAACATGAACCTCAAGGCTAATCTTGTGTCTCCAAAACCTACGTGTTCTTTGTTTTCCACGGTATTAACGTCCAGTACCTTTGATTCAATGTCAATTTTTATGCGGTACGTAAGGGGCAGTTCCAGCGCCAATCCCCATTCATTAACGTCAGCCTCATCGTGGTGTTCGTCGTCAATGTAAAGGTAGTTAAAGCGCACTTCCCTTTTAAAGAATGCAGGGGTAATGCGCATAAGGGGTACCCTTGGGGACTGTGTTTCCGTTTCTTCGTAAGGCTTCCAAGGGGAAAGCCATCCTTCAAGCAGGTTCGAAACGCCAAAGTCCCTTTTTACGCCTTGGTGAGGCTCGTGTTCCGGGTTTAACGTTTCATGCGAGGACGTCGTTTCCACGATGTGTGCCTTTTCCTCGCTTGCGAAGCTGTTTACGGTGAAAACAAAAACTAACGTGGCTGTAAGCCATGACAAAACGGAAATACGATACTGCATAGTTTTATTTCTCCAGTTAAAAAAAGGTAACAATACACCCACTCTCCAAAGTGCCAATACCCTGTCAGGGTTTAAAACCCTGACAGGGTTATTCTACTCAGTTTCTTCCTTTTTCCTCTTTTTGGCATCATCACCAACCGCAAACCGGGAAAAGAGGGTTATTGATGCGATAACAATGGCAATTGCGCCGCCAAAGTACAGCGTTTCCAAAGGTTTTTCCCACATTACAACGTGTTTTAAAAAGGTGATGACAATGACCACAATGACGGCGGAAATCAATTTCTCTTTCAGGTCATTCATGTCTTTTATTTTCAGCCAATGGGGGTATTCGATTGTTTTATCTTTGTCCACAAATAATTCAAAGAGGCCAATGCCCATGACAAACATCGCCACGGCCACCATGAACAAATCTATGGCGGAAATAAAATGCACCGAGTGTTCCAGTCTATGAGAATCGGGTTTGTACAAGGCATCAAGTATAACCGGAATCCCGTTAACAAACTCCCACACCCCGACAAAGATCAAAAAGCCGGAGGCTAAGATAGTCAGGATGGAGGCAACCGCGACAAAGTACCTTCCTATGGTTATAAACCAGTGGTTAATTTTTGCTAAAATATCTCTTTTTTCCACAGTAGCCTCTATTTAAAACAATATCAGGAAATCATTGCGCAAATCTTGTACATTTAATTATGGCCGTGTTTTCTGCGTTCTTGTAATTTTAAAATAATGAGAAATGTTACGCCGCATAGTATAGCCATGCCCAGCATGATATAAAGGCCTTCCATAGTTTTTACGCCTCATTATCTTTTGGGGTTATAAAATAAGCTAATGAAAGAAATATGATAAATTTCCCTTATAATATGCTGCCAATGACGCCAGCCGTAAGAGTGTATTTTGCTGCATCTGCAAAGATACTACTAA
>CAYHFB010000104.1:0-9952 GCA_964355695.1 uncultured candidatus Brocadiaceae bacterium | reverse complement strand
CGACAGGCAAAAGCTTTTAACCTTCAGCCTTCAGTCTAAACACCTGAGTAGTTACGTTTATTACGATAACGGCACATCTGCGGTTAAATTGGTTGCGCCATACTCTCGCCGCACCTAAGCATTCAAGCATAGAAAAACACCTAAGGCCACACAAGAATGAAATTCCCTTGAATGCTCTGGAAATGCGGATAGAATCAAAACTACCACGAATAATACGAAAAGGGAGAAAAGGGGTCGCAATCGCTAATGGTAGCCGGAAGATGCGATTAACACAAAATTGCAGAAAGGCATAATTTGATGTTCGGGAATTTCGAAACAATACGGTAGTGGCAATTCATGAATTGCCACTACAATATAAAAAGTCGCCAAAAGGTATAATTTGTTTTTTTGACAGGATGGCAGGATAGATAGGGTAAATAACCCGAAAGGGTCGCTTCGGTGGGCGGAAGGGAGGGTTGAATCCCTGCCCGTTGCCCGGCTCTTCTTACCAATGTTAATTGTGTTTACATTTGTATTGACACATATATTTACACTGAGTATTATTGATCGCTAGCAATACTATATGTGGTATCGTAAAGAATCAACGTCTCTTTTCCGGTGATATATGGCTGACTATCAGGTCTCTCAACATTCAAAATTCATCCAACAAACACGCAAAAAGCACAATCTGACGCAGGAGTATCTGGCGTCGAAGATTGGCGTTTCCCGGCCTACTTATGTTCAAATAGAGCAGGGCGAGAAGGATTTAACTATTTCTGCGGCAAAAACGATGGCAGATATCTTTGGCATTTCTTTTGATGACTTTTTGGCCGGTAAAGAGCCTGGGCATGAGGTTGTTTTAGAAAAGGCACGCACGGATAAAAAGGCTGTGTCCGGTCTTCAAATCCGCGTAACGCAAAAAAATCTTGATAAATTCAAGCAGGTGTTGCTTTATATTCTGGAAAAAGTTGGCGGCAAGCCAAACGTCGGCGAGACCGTACTCCATAAACTCCTTTATTTCATTGATTTTGATTATTATGAAAAGTTTGAGGAAAACTTAATGGGGGCAACCTACATAAAGAATCATCACGGGCCGACGTCGGTTGAGTTGGGTACGATCTTAGAAGACATGCAAAGAAACGGCGAGATTGAAGCGGTAAAAAGCAAGTATTTTAACCACTTGCAAAAAAAATATCTGCCGGTTAAGCGCGCCGATCTTAGCTCTCTTTCAGCGCGTGAAATTGTCCATATCGATGAAGTCCTGGCACGTCATTCTGATAGAAATGCCAAAGAAATAGAAAATTACTCTCACGAAGATATCCCGTGGAAATCGGCAAAAGAGGAGCAGCCGCTTTCTTATGAAAGTGTGTTCTATCGGGACGAACGTTATTCAGTAAGAAACTATGACGATGAACTTTAATGAACTGCCGGAATTTGATAAAGAATTTAAATGGCTGATTAAAAAGTACAAATCATTGTCCGATGACCTGGAAGAGTTTAAACGGGTGATCACCGCTGAGCCTTTGGGAAACAGTAAACATTTTACCGTTATAACAAAGAATGACCGTTGCGCTATGGTGAAAGCGCGTTTGTTTTGCCGCTATCTAAAGGGCTCTTCTCTGCGGATTATTTACGCCTTCCATTGCAATAAAAGGACTGTTGTTATGACAGGCGGGGACGCTTGCCCTACCGTGGTTTTGAGGGTTGATTTTATCGAGATGTATTATAAGGGCAGCAAGGAAAATGAAAACCGTGAAAGAATTAACGAATATCTAAACAGTTTGTAACTATTCCGCGAAAAGACTTTTTGCGAAACTTCGTATTCCACCAGGCAAGACGTTATCGACCGACATTGGTAATTTCTATTCTTCCCTCTGGAAACCCTAATTACCCATTGATTTCACATTATTACCCGTACACGAGATACCCGCATGGCAAGCTCAAACCTGAAATTAAGCATCGTTTACATAACGAAACGTCCCGGCAGTTATGACGTCCTCTTCAACAGCATCCTGCAACAAAGCTACCCACTTGATTACGAACTGATTTGTATCGACGACGCCCTGCCCCTGGCCAAAGGGCGCGCTGAGGCGGTTATTGACTACGCGGGCAAGAAGGGCGTTCGCCTGAAGGCGCTACGTACCGGCAAGGCAAAGACGTCGCCGGACGCGAGGTTCGGCTATTGTAATGCACTGAATACGGGCGTCCTGGAGTCCACCGGAGACGTCGTTCTCTTTCTCCAGGATTATTGCTGGTTGACGAAGGACGTGTTCAGGGTAATCAACGACCTCTACCAAAACCCCGTGAACAGAAAGGTGTTGCTGGGATTCCGCGAGCGGTTTTTCGTATGCCCTGCCGACAAGATTGACGTGGCGAAGTTTAACGACCACCGGTCTTTGAGCATCTTTACCGAAGAGCTTGTGCACGCCCCCGAAGACCTCGGATGGCCGGCCAAAGGCCCCGTCAATCCGCCCGGTGTTGACGAATTGGCGCAAGACCTTAAAAAGCACGGCGCATACAATAATCCTTACGTAACGTTTAACTTCTGGGAGTGTTTCTGCGGGGCCATACCGCGGGCGATCCTGGTAAAGCTGAACGGTTTTGACGAGGCGCTCGACCACGGTGACGATTGTAACGAGACGAACGTAACCGACAGGGCTTCGCTGCTCGGTTATTCGATTCTTGTCCACGCGGAGGTATACGTACAACAGATTGCCCACCAGGAGTGGGATGAAAATGACGTGTGGAAGCGCTTCGCAAAAAACACCAATATCCCTAAGTGGGGGGAGATGCTGAATGCCATTATAGAAGGGAAGAAGCCGCTTCCGGCCGTTGAGAACAATTTCGACCTGAAGGCGCTTGCAAGGAAGTCCACAAAAGAAAAGATTGCCCGGCAGGGCGTTGCCAGCGTTGCCTTTGTGTGGGACTGGGATAACGAGACCTCCCAATTGGCAACCTGGAACGACGGCCTGGCGGCGGCGCTCAACCTCCTTCAAAGGCAGAAGGGTATTGAGTTGCGTGTCTACACCCAGATAAAAAACCTCCCCTGCACGGTCACGGTATTTCCGCACGGCAATTTTCCCATCATGGCCTTTCGGGATGAGCCGTCCATGTCCGGGCAGATTATAGCCGACAACCCCGACTTTGTCCTTATTTGGGGGGATTTGACAAGACCGTGCATCCCGCTCCTGACGAGCCTGTATCCATCCGGTATCTGTTACGCCGGTGGGCAATCCACGCCGCACAAGTGCCATTTGTTTGACCTCATGATGGTGGAGAACGAATCATACAAGGAGCTTTATTCTTCCATGATGGGGCATAAAAACGTCCACCTTGCATTCGGGACAAACACCACCCTCTTTAAGCCTAACCCATCCTTGCCAAAGACGTGGGACGCCTGTTTTCCGGCATCGTTTATCGGCTGGAAAAGGCATCACCTTTACGCGGATGCGTGCGTGGAGCTACGGAAAAGGATGCCGGATGCGCGGTTTATGGCGTGCGGAACAACGTACGCGCACAATAGGGACGCCTACAACGCCTGCATCAAGGCGGGCATATTTGCAACGCAGTACCTGCCTGCCTACGTCCTGCCCGATTTTTATAATGCCTCCAGGGTTATCGTTATTACCTCGCACTGGACGGGCGGCAGCCAGCGCACCGTGCTTGAGGCAATGGCCTGCAACGTACCCGTTATCGTGATGGAGGACAGCGACAAGACCTCCGAGTACCTCATAAAGGCCGGTTTGCCCGAATGCGTCTGCAAGCCGGAACCCCGCGCGATTGCGGACAAAATGCACGAATTCATCTCGCAGAACAAGCAGGTAAATACCCGGGAATGGGTGATGAACAATTACAGCGAGTATAAATATGCTGATCAAATGTACCGGCACATAAAAGGGGTGTTGATGGCATGAATGAAAATCCCTATCTTCTGTACGTAGGGCAAGGTGTCAGCCTTGCCGTTGTTTGAATAGGTACCAGGGATTGCAACCCGACAGACGCACCCTTTCAGTATGCTACCCCGCCGTTTCTATCTGATCTTTACCCACACTTAACGCCGTTGGTTTCAGGGGGCAGCGCCAGGTGGCTGGATGCTCGTAATTGAGCATCGTTGTATCCTGCGGCGACAATACGACCTTGTGTTCTTTTATGCGCTCCACCGTCGCTTCCGTATGTGGTGTAAGGATGACGTCCATCGTAACTTTCTCATTCTGAAAAAACCGGTAACTTCCCCGTGTCCGCGCCTTCGTTCCGCATGCCTCCGGTATGTTCGCTTGCGGACGGTTATAAAAATCCTGCGCTATCGTATACAAACGTTCTTTCAACCTCGTGTCATAGAGGCGTAGTGTGCCAAATTCCTGCTCCGCCCAATGCGCCGGTTTCTCTACACGAGTTATGGTAGCATTTTTTCAAGATATATTTTTACTATCCAGCAGATGATTTTTGATTGTCCAAAAAGAATTCAAGCCAGACATTTCTCATTGCAATATTTTCTTCGGCATGTGTATAATCCATGACATGAAAAATATTGAGAAGAGTCAAATTCTTGATCTGCTGGGCAAGCCGCTGGAGTTCCTCGCGCGGCTGTATGAAATGTTTGATGATATAAACGTATTCAATGAAGCTTCAAACAAAATATTCACCAACCCTTCAGAAAAAGAAGCCTTCCGCCGTCTCACCGACAGCCTTCATAGTAATATCGTAAAAATGCTTCAGCCGCACGGCGATATGTATCACAAAACCATTCTTCCAGAAATCGTAGACACACATTACGATGACAATTATTACCCCCTCTGCCTTTCTTTATTTAAAGCTATCGGCGAATATTTCGTCGCCTACAGAATGGGTGCCTTAAAAAACCTAAAGGAACTGGGGAAATTTGGCAATATAATCGTAACCATAAAACCACCCAATCCTATCTATAAGAGCCTGGGCAATTCCGTAAGAACGAGTTATGGCACAGGGATGCATGACATTACCGATATTTGTGAAAAACTCTCGTTCATTAAGGAAACTAACGGCCCTAAGATACGCCTACAGAGAAATATAGCCATAGAAAAGACAAACAGTCGCTTGCAAGAAAGGATAAAGCAAGGTTTTAGAATAGCCGTTACTCCATTCACAAAACAGTTGGATTTTGAGGTAAAGTCACTCCTCGACACCCCGTCGTCTCACGATAAAACACCTTTCTGGTTTACCAGGATTAAAAACTCAGGAGACGCCCAGACGTATCTGTCTAAAACACTGGAGACGGCTATCCGCGAAAACGCTGACGTCTTAGTCCTTCCCGAATTAACGATAGACAAGGCGTTGCTTGGGTTTCTCCAAAATTGGCTTTTAGAGAAAAACATGAGCATTATCAACAAGGGCGCTAATGGGTTATTAATGGTCGTTGCGGGAAGTTTCCACAGAGAGGAATCCGATGGCAAGACATACAACGTTTCTACCGTTTTCAACTATAGAGGTGATATCCTCTCGACCCAAAAGAAAATCCAGCGATATTCATTCGATAGCGCTGATGTTGAAAAGAACGCATCGCTCAAAACGATTCTGAAGACGTCTCACTATGGCGGCTATGAACGTATTGAAGCGTATGATGCGATTCACTGTATTGACACGCCTATCGGGCGGATTGCCGTTTGTATTTGCATGGACTATTTCCACGAAAAACATACAGAAGCGTTTCAACATTCAGGTATTACGGTATTCCTCGTACCTGCGATGAGCCATCAAAACAGCCGGTTTGTTCACATTGCAAAAACATTGGGAGGCACAAACCGCGCTTCTTCCTTCATTGCTAACAGTAGCTATCTTGCCAAAAAGGATGGAGACCTTGTGCATGCAAGCGGCGCATCGTTCTATTATCTTCCCGATACCAAAAAATCATATACGTATGCTGGACAAAACGACATTGAGCTACTCTGCTATGACATAAATAGGTAACTATTTGTTGATTCTGGTTGACATGTAGTGGTTTGTGGTGTATTATTGCTAACACATGGTTAACATGTCTTGTGGTATAAAGTCAATTTTTCAAGAGGGAGCGATTTATGTACACGAATAAAAACGCTTTTGATACGATAGTAACCAGCCGTGAACCGGTAAAAGCAATCCTGGATATGGCAACTACTGCAATCCAAAAAAAGGATTTGGACGTCATTCACGACGTGGACGTAATGCTTATGGACAGGTTTATAGAATTTGTCCGTAACGGCACCCACGATGATTTGAATTCTTTTCTTCACAAAATACTCTCGTTTGTTGATAGCAGTGAAGCCGGGGAATTAAAAAAACTGGATGACGGGCAGATGTACTTCCACCGTTGGGAACACTTTCACGGTATGTGCAACATGGCAATAGAAAACTATGACCCACGCACCGTTGAGAGGTTCGTAATGTCCAGAAAACATGGGGCGGAATTACTCAGGATACTCGGCGAGCAGGAAGAAGCCGGCGTAAGATCGAAGGAATTGGCGGGCAGGCTCGGTGTAGAGCCGTCATACCTGGCAAGGCTGCTGAAAGAATTTGAGGCTATTGGCCTTGTCACAAGAGACAAACATAACAGCAAATTAACCATGGTCAAGCTCGACTACCTTGGCCGGACGTATTTGGCAGAAAATAAAGCCAGCTATCCGTTGGATAACCATTCTGAGGCAGAAGAGAAGGCGCTTGCTATGCATGATTCCAGTAGCGACTACGGAGAAAATACGGTGGGGAAAGAATATATTAACAGGCTGGCTGCCTCCTATGATAGCCCCAAAACCTGGTTGTTTTAAAATTAAGCATTCGGCTGGCATTTTTGTGTTCACACGTGGGGACACGGGCACCGTGTCCCTACACACGCTCTGCGTGAGAATGAATTTAGGAGATACGTGTTCAGTTATTACGGCGGGTTCAGGCTTGCAAATATGAACTCACTGGGTTTTGCCCCATGTAGCATTCCCACGCAGAGCGTGGGAACAAGTCGGAAAACACGCACCAGGGGGGGCGCAACCCTAAAGAGTCGCCCTACAAAATGAACTCAAACACACTCATCACCACCTTCTACTCCTTTAAAGGCGGCGTCGGCAGGACTATTGCCCTGGTGAACACGGCCGTTGCGCTTACGCGGAAAGGCCACTCCGTCATTATCTGGGACATGGATATTGAAGCGCCTAGCATTCAAAACATCCCCTATTTCGAACCGCTGCGGAAGCTCATCAAAGGCGGGTTTGTGGACGTTGCCGCTGACTTTAAGGAGAAGAATTACAAGGGGATTGACGCCGACAAGCTCTCTTCTTACGTAATTACCCATCCCGAAAATAGCAAGCTTCGCCTCTTTCCCGCCGGAAGGCTGGGCGACACCAAGGCGTATAACGAATATTCACAAAAATTCGCCGCTATAGAATGGGACAAGCTCTTTGGAAAAGGCAAAACAAAGGATTTCGATCTTTTCGACGCGGTGCGCGACGAGCTTCTAAAATACCACCCTGATTTCATCCTCATCGACTCCCGCACGGGCTATACGGATATCGGCGGTATATGTTGCGTCAAACTACCTGACTTGGTATTTCTCGTTTTCACTTATGGAGAACAAAATTTAAAAGGCACCGCCGCCATTTACAACGCCCTGGCCGACAACTACAAGATGAAAAAACACCGCCTTGGCAACCCTCTTAAGGTCTATCTCGTTGCCTCCATAGTCCCCAGCGAAGGGGCTGCGCCCATGCTGCAGGAAAGGCGGCTTGCCGAGTGGGAAAAACACAACCTCAAACCGCACGTGGAAATCCCTTACAACACGGAGGTAGCATTCGAAGAAACCATTTTTACCGAAAGATACACCGGTCACGAAATCTCTACCCGTTTTGGAAAGATAGTAGAAATCTTATCCGATGAAAGAAACACCCACAAACCCGATGATGTCGCCGCGCCACGTCGCCTGAAGCCCACGGGCAAAGAATTGAGCGATGACGATATGGCGAGTAAAAAGGCCAGGGAATTTGAGGAAAAGACCGCCAAGGTCTTCCGGCTCATGGGGTATGAAGCCGAGGTAGACAAGCGCATAAATGGAAGCCAGATTGATATTGTCCTTACACGAAAGGACCAGTTAGAGACCACCCGATTTGTTGTAGAGTGCAAGGACTGGGAACGCAACGTTGACAAAAAAATAGTGGACGAGCTTGAAAACAACCTGAAGTCGGTGAGGACGGATGAAGCATACAAGGCGTGTCGCGCCATTATCGTGGCAAGGACGGGTTTTACCAAAGAGGCGAAGGACTACGCGGCGTCACTCAACATCACCCTCAAGACCTACCCTGAACTCCTCAACGGCGTCATCAACTTCGAGCGATACCTCTCCTACATAAAAACCCTCTATACAGGCACGGAGATTGAAAAGAACTACACGGAGCAAGACGTCGTCGTTGAGAATACCGACAAGGCCCAGCCCGCCCTTGCCTACGTAAATAATTGGCTTGGCGAACCCGGCGGAGGCTTCTTTACCCTGCTTGGGGATTTTGGCACGGGCAAGACCTCCTTTACCAAAAGGCTCACGCACGACCTGGCGCTCCGGTACGAAAAGGATTGCGCCGCAAACAGGGTCCCCGTCCTCATAAACCCGAAGGACGTGCAAAAGACCCTTAGCCTTGAGAACATCATCTATCACCACTTCTCAAAATCGTCGCAGATGAACGTCGCGCCCGAAACCCTGCTACACCTGCTGAGAGAAGGAAGGATCGTCCTCATCTTTGACGGCTTTGACGAGATGGCAACCCAGACCAACGCCGCCCTCACCATGCAAAACTTCCAGGAACTCAACAAGGCGTTTGCGGAAAACGCCCGGATAATCCTCACCTGCAGGACGCACTACTTCAAAGACAGGGCGCAAACGGAAGAAACACTAACCGCTAAGAAAAAAGACTTAAACGAATACGCAACCGAACTCTATAAGGAAATACAGGGCAAAGCGGGCTACGCTATCGGATACCTCCAGGAATTCACCCTGCCGCAGATTGAGCAATACCTGAAAAAAACCCTGCCCGATGCGTGGCAGGCCGCCCTCGAAACGATCAATACCGTGTACAACCTGAAAGACCTTTCGTCACGACCCGTGCTGCTCGACATGATCGTAAAAACCCTGCCAAAAATCAGGGAGAAGGGCGGACAGATACAGACGGCAGACCTCTACGGCGCCTACGTGCAGACATGGATTGACCGCGAAGACTGGCGGCTTGAGCTGACACGGGACGGACGGGAACTGCTCGTGGAGGAGATTGCAGAAAAGATATGGAATCAGGATACCGACCGAGTGCATTTTTCGCTTTTAGGAGAAATCCTGAAGGATTATTTAAAGGATAAAAAATCCACCGCAAATAGCAAAGACGTGGAGTTTGCCTCGTCGGAGATAAGGACGGCGTCGTTTCTCGTCCGTGACGACGGCGGGAACTACGGGTTTGCCCACCGCTCATTCCTGGAATACTTCCTTGCAAAGCGGATCGACAGAAAGCTGAAGGCGGGCGACGTCCGGTGCCTGGATATCCGGAGATTGTCCAGGGAGGTCATCTTCTTTTTGTGCCAACTGACGGAAAAAGACGTCCTCATAAAAACAAGCGCGGAAGTTCTTTCAAAACCCTATCGGAAAAGGACGTCGGAAAACGCCCTCTTCATCTTCTACTGGCGCCTGCGATTTGCGCACACCAAGGATATGGACGTAAACGGAGCGGCGCTTTTACAGGAAACAACACGGCAAAGGCCGGAAGTGATAGACCTTGCCGGCGCCGACCTTAGCCGTGCGGATATACCATACATGGATCTCAGCAATGCCCGGTTAGACGGCGCAAGCCTCCTCGCCGCCGTCCTTAGCGGGTGCATATTACGCGGGGCGACGTTAAACGGCGTAAACCTATCCCGTGCAGATATGGACGATGCAGACCTTTCCGGGGCGAGCCTTATAAAGGCGATTTCCGGGCACGCATCCTTAAGAAGGTCACAACTG
>CAYHFB010000103.1:0-9971 GCA_964355695.1 uncultured candidatus Brocadiaceae bacterium | reverse complement strand
CACTCCATTTCCTTGATTCGTTCGAGTTGTGTTTCTTAACTTAACACGTATGGGGTTTCCCTCCCCCCCGCGCTATTGAGATTGCTTTGACAAAAAATATTATAAGTCTTTGTCACCCCCTTTCAAGAATTAAATTGGGCTTTTGGCAGCTTTTTTTGCTGAAACGGTATGTGAGCAAGGATAAAACGGCCGGGGAAGAGGGGGTTGTGTTGCTGATGTTCAAAAAAACCTGAAAAAACACCCCAGGTTTCCCGCGGTGGGGAGAACTGTTGTGCAGGGATTGATTACCAGGGTTGTTTTTCAAAAAACAAAACGGGTACCCGAAAGCAGGATTATGCACGTGCTTGTGGTTTTTTAGATGGACAAACCGTGTTGAACAAAATAAAATCAAGCTTATCGAAATGGCCTTGCCGTGAGAAATTGCCCGGTACAGGGGACAGGTATAAAATTCAGCATAGGAATAATCAAATGAATGCCAAAGTCAACCCCTCGTCAATCAGCTTCCGCCCTATTACCAACGACGACCTTGAGTTCCTCTACAAGGTCTACGCCTCTACCCGCTACGAAGAGATGTCCGTTACGGGCTGGAACAGTGAGGCGATAGACGCCTTTTTGCGCATGCAGTTCAGATTACAACATACCCAGTATCTGCAAAACAACCCCCGCGCGACCTTTAGCGTAATCCTCGTGGATACAACCCCAGCCGGGAGGCTATATGTAGACCGCAGGACGGATACGATTTCGGTTATCGACATTGCGCTCCTGTCCGAATTCCGGCGAAGGGGGATAGGTGGTCATATCATGAGAAACCTGGCTGAAGAGGCGGACGCCAATGGGCTGGCTATGCGTCTTCACGTGGAGATGAACAACCCCATCCTCGCATTTTATAAAAGACTGGGATTCCAGACAAAGGGTGATCAAGGCATCTATCTTTCTCTGGAGCGTGAGCGAAGAAAACAGGGGTAACAATAGCCGTATACTGAAAAGGTGGGCAATGCCCTGTCTATTTCAAAACGTTGCAAGCCGCAAAACGTTACGGTTCCGGTTTTGCATACCTGCGTTACGAACATACCAGGCTTTTTCTTGTAGCGCCAGCCATCGTGGTAGGCCAATGGCGTTGGATGAACCCCTGAACTGCGGGATTTTCTCTGCATCAACAATTAAATTCCGTTGAATGCCTTGAAAAGACTGGTAAAATAAAGGCATTGCAGTGAAACGCTATAAGGATAAAGACAGGCGAAAACAGGCATGTCCATCCATTTTTTTAATTTTGTCGGCACAGTGACGGGAGATGATATGTCAATAAAGGAAAACCTGGAGCAGGTGAATCAAAACATTGCTGATGCAGCAATAAAGGCCGGGAAGCGGCCGGAAGATATTATCCTGATTATGGCCACCAAGACGGTGCCCCCTGAACTCATACGCGAGGCCATCAAGGCAGGCGGACGCATTATCGCGGAAAACAAGGTGCAGGAGGCCTTGAAAAAATACGACGCGCTCAAGAAAGATGGCGCTGAATGGCATTTTATCGGACACCTTCAGACCAACAAGGTGAAAGACGTCCTCAAATTTGCCAATATGATCCACTCCGTAGACCGGTTGCAACTGGCTGAAAAGCTAGACCAAAGGCTCCAGCAGGAGAGACGCGCCATGGACATACTGATTCAGGTCAATACCTCTCAGGAGGATAGCAAATATGGCACTTCCCCGGAAGAGGCTATTCCATTAATCAGACAGGTGGCGAAATACGACACGTTACGCATACGCGGCCTTATGACCATCGGCCTGTTCACGAAAGACGAAGTAAAGATACGGCAGTGCTTTAAGGTATTAAAAGAAATATACGACAACAGCATCAAGGCGGGTATCGATAAGGTGTCCATGCAATACCTTTCCATGGGCATGTCAGGTGATTATCAAATAGCGATTGAGGAGGGGGCGAACATGGTGCGCATAGGCACGGCCATTTTCGGCGCCCGCAACACGCCGGATGCGTACTACTGGCCTTCGGAGAAGACGGATAGTGACAGGGATTAAGTTTTCGTAGCGCAGGCATCCTGCCTGCTTTTTTTGATTGACAAATACCGGCAGGCAGGACGCCTGCGCTACGGATACTGGCCGGTTCCGGCTTGTAGCCTGACCCGTCACGGCTCTGCCCTTGAAAACCGGTCAACAGCCTATCAAAGAGAACGCAGAGTGCGCAGAGAAAAAGCGAGGTTGGTTCACAGCAGAAAAAATCCCGAAGGGGTGAAATTGCCTGTTGATAACGCGCATACACCATCCCTTCGGGGTAAAAGAATCATAACGTAATGTATAGTGCCATAATAATTACATCTCGTGATTATAAACGGTATCGTTTTATATCAAATAGCAATAAATCTTAAATGAAAGTAAGGGTTTTATGAAGGAGTTGTCCATTGAATACCCGGAATCGATATTAGCGGTACTTAATGTAAGCACGGAAAGCTTTGAGCAGGAAGCAAAAATTGCACTTGCAGTGAAGCTTTACGAGATGGGGCGTTTGTCTTCCGGCCAAGCCGCGTCTCTGGCTGGAATCACCCGTGTTGCCTTTTTATTGCTTTGCAAACGATATGGCGCTGCTAGTGTTGCGTGGGACCCTGAAGAATTGGAAGCTGAGTTTGCGGAGGCGAAACAGTGAGAGGGTCTTTGGTATCAAATACCGGCCCATTAATAGCTCTCATGTTGATAAATCGGTTAGATATCCTTCGTTCCCTGTTTCACGAAATTTTTATTCCAGAAGAAGTCCGTAATGAATTGCTTCAAGGCGAGGCGCTCGGTATAGACCTTTCATCATATCGGCAAGCATCATGGATTCAAGTTAAGGCGCTCCATGTTCCTCCAGACGTCCTACTCGAAACGATTTTGGATATTGGAGAAGCCGCAGTAATTATACTTTCTCGTGAAGTTAACTCCGATTATGTTCTTATTGATGAACGGAAGGCGAGAAAAATCGCTCGAACAATTTACAAACTCCAGGTAGTTGGAACGGCCCGTGTCTTAGTTGAGGCTAAAAAAGGCGGTATGCTTGACAATGTCGGTGTTGCAATTCAACGAATGCGCGACAAAGGATACTGGATACACGACGATATTGTATCATTTGCTATGAAAGAAGCTGGTGAACTGCAGTAAACAACAATTATTTGAAATTTTAAGGAGGCGATGATCGAAAATTGTGTCAAAAAACGGAGGTTACAGGAAATGGCTTTGTGAGTGGTTGTTTGTAAAGAGATAAAAATGGGGACGGTAGGAATCTTAGCCCTCATGAATAAGGGATTGTGGTTTTTGTGTGTACGAGGCTGCCAGCGAGACGCCAGCGCTACGCTTGATGGGAAAAACGGTTGGATATTATATTGGGGTAAATACCCATTGAAAAATTATTGGTAGGGTGGTTTTGTTATGGTGGATATTGATTGTCGTAAGGTAGGGGTTTTGAGTGGCGCGCGGCTTATTTTCCGCTCGTTGCAGGCCGGTAATTATGCCGGTTAAGGGCGTTTTGGCGTATTCAGTCGCCATCTTCCTCAGCGCATTCCTGTTGTTCCAAATACAGCCGATGATTGCCAAGATGATCCTGCCGTGGTTTGGCGGCTCTGCGGCGGTATGGATTACCTGCATGGTCTTCTTTCAGGTGGTACTCCTTGGCGGCTACGTCTACGTGCATCTCCTGATTAACCGGATTTCAGCGCGGATGCAGGTGGTTGTTCACGGCACGCTACTCCTCCTAAGCCTATTCCTGCTGCCGGTAAGTCCCGGTCTGCACTGGAAACCGGAAGGCGGCGAGCAACCCATTCTGCAGATTCTGGGGCTGCTTTTCTGCTCCGTCGGGTTGCCCTACTTTCTGCTTTCCACGACCAGTCCGCTCGTCCAGGTATGGTACTCGGCGTCGCATAAGGTGGTATTGCCCTACCGGCTTTTTGCCCTTTCCAACGTTGCGTCCCTGGCGGGACTTCTTGCCTACCCGTTTCTCATAGAACCACGGGTCGTCCTCCGGTTCCAGTCTATTGGCTGGTCGGCGCTTTACGGCGCGTTTGCGGCGCTCTGTCTTTTCCTCAGTATCGGCAACGTGAAACGGAAGAGCGAAGAAAAACGCGGCCCGGTGGAACAACACCACAACGTCTCCGTTCACGCGAAGCCGCCGCCCACGCTTAAGACAAAGGGGCTATGGCTGGCGCTTTCCACGTGCGCATCGCTCTTGCTGTTGTCGGTTACCAATCATCTGACACAAAACATCGCGTCCATTCCATTCCTTTGGGTGTTGCCGTTGAGCCTCTATCTTTTGACCTTCATTTTTTGTTTTGACCGTAGCGGGTGGTACCAGCCGAAGATTTACGTGTGGGCGCTCTACGCCTTGATTGGCCTGATGGCTTACGGACTTGTTTACTGGGGCGCGGGCATGAGTTTGAAGATTGTTGTGCCGGTCTATTGTGCGGGGCTTTTCTTGTGTTGCATGTTTTGCCACGGCGAACTGGTGCTACACAGGCCGCCGGCAGGGTATCTTACCGCCTTCTACCTGGTTCTGTCACTGGGAGGCGCACTGGGCGGCATTGCCGTGGGGCTATTGGCGCCCAACGTGTTTACCGGCTATTTCGAGCTTCCCGTGGGGTTACTTTTCTGCTCGATGCTCATCCTGCTCCTCAATTACCGGCGTGGATGGATTATGAGGGGGCTGTCGTCAGCACTCGTGATTGGCGTGATTGTGGCCGGTGTGAAATGCATGATTGATTACTCTGATTACTCCTTGCTGAATTCCAGGAATTTTTACGGCGTTTTGCGGGTCAAGGAATACGCGAAGGGGAAGGAGACGGAACACCGCAGCATGGTGCATGGCACGATCAATCACGGCATACAGTTTACGGCGCCTGACAGGCAAATGAGGCCGCTGACCTACTATTCGAGCACGTCAGGCGTTGGAAGGGCAGTAACCACCTTTCAGAAGAGGGGTACGGTGAAGGTGGGCATTATAGGGTTGGGGGCAGGCTCTCTGGCCGCTTACTCAAGGGATGGAGACGAGTTCCGCTTCTACGAGATTAATCCGACGGTTGAGGCGTTGGCGAGGCGGTACTTCTACTACCTTTCCGGGGCCAAGGGGAAGGTGTCTGTTGTGATTGGCGACGGGCGACTTTCCCTCGAACGCGAGCCGATCCAACACTATGACGTGCTTGCCGTGGACGCCTTTTCTGGTGACGCAATTCCGGCGCACCTGCTGACAAAACAGTCGTTTGAACTCTATTTCAAACACCTCAAGCCTGACGGCATCCTGGCGATCCATATTTCCAACAAGCACCTTAAACTCGGCCTGGTTGTGGAAGAGTTGTGCAAGGCGTTTGACGTAAGCCGCGTCCTGATTGATGATGAAAAGACCGATCAGGAAGAAGACGACGAAGAGGTGTTCGGCTCCGACTGGGCACTCGTGTCCACCAACCCGCGTTCCCTCGAATCACCTGAAATCAAAGATGCCGTGACGGCGCTCCCATCACAAACCAATATCAGGGTCTGGACGGACGACTACAATAACATTTTTCAGATATTGAAGTAGTACAGGCTTCCAGCCTGCTTAGGGGCTGTGAATAAATAACTTTTACAACTCACTGGGAAAAACAAATTCACCGCAGAGGACGCAGAGGGCGCGGAGAAAAAAGGCTCGTCAGAAAGAACTACAGATCAAGCCACGAATGAACGCGAATGAACACGAATGTTGTTTCTCCGCGTACCCTGCGTACTCCGCGTACTCCGCAGTTAAAAGTTGTCGTTGTTTCTCCGCATTCTCCGCGTCCTCTGCGTTGAATTGTCGTTGCTGATCACGAACCGGTACTCGTCGCCAATCTTCGGCAAGAGTGGGTTGTAATGGGTTCGTCGTCGTAAAAAATTCCTTAAATAAAGTTGCCAAATTGGTTGCGGCCAGGCCGCGCCAGGAATATCGAGCAAGGAATTTTTCAATTGATTATGAACCGGAAGGTGTCGGGCAACGCTTACGTTGAACCCAACCTAGTTGACTTGCAATATGACGTGCTTCTTTAAAATATGGCGGAGAGGCCGGGATTCGAACCCGGGGTAGGGCTTTAGTCCCTACAACGGTTTAGCAAACCGTCGCTTTCAGCCACTCAGCCACCTCTCCACTTAACTTGTCTTATTTTTTTAATGGCGGAGGGAGTAGGATTCGAACCCACGGGAGGCTTTCGCCTCCAGCAGTTTTCAAGACTGCCGCCATAGACCACTCGGCCATCCCTCCAGACCTATTTTTTGTACGATGTACCTCGGTTTCTCGTTTCGGGGTTTCTCGTTTTTTAAAGGCTGTTTCCGCTCCCGCCGCAAACCTCTTCTAGCACCTTTTTAGCCACAAAAATAGGAATATTCTTTTGCGCTGCCACGGCTATTGCGTCACTCGGTCTGGCATCAATTTCAATCGTGGCACTATTGTGCTGCAGCACTATTTTTGCATAAAAGGTGTTATTTTTTAAATCATTGATGAGAATCTTAACAATCGCCGCGTTCAACCCTTCGACAATGTTGCCGATCAAGTCGTGCGTTAGAGGGCGTGGAGTGGTAATGCCTTTAACCGCCCTATCAATTGCCCACGCCTCGTTAAGCCCAATAACGATAGGAAAACTACGCTCACCCTCGTTTTCCTTCAGGACTATCACCTGATGATCGCTCGTCTCCGTTATCATAATCTTCGAGAGTTCCACACGAATCACATAGCACCTCTCCGTAAATCGCTTTGCGACAGTAGATTGCCAACATACCAAAGAGGATCCTTGGGCAAACTTAAAGCCAAATTCTAACACACCGACACCTTTTGTCAAATGTTTTTTGACGTTTGTCTGCTTCCTGCTAAAATAGTGCCGTACCATTCATCATGCAGCAAAAACAAGAAGCTCTTGAAATCATTTACACCGGTTACGGGGAGGATGACATGCCACGTTTGTTTAAATACTCTTGCTGGTTGCCAATGCGGCGATTATTGTGTTTCACGCCCAAAGGCAGCATATCTATTCTGGCGATTATCATGCTGTCACTCTGGGTGGGGCGTCTCCCCTGTTATGGCGACGGACAGGACGACCTCCTCCTGCCCCTGTTCAGGGAAACCCAGCAGGCGTCGGTGTTCTATCTGGATAACGGCATGGAGGTTGTCCTTATAGAAAACCATGCAAGCCCGATGATTGCCGCGGTGGCGGTCGTCAAGACCGGCAGTTGCAACGAAGACGCCGCCGGCAACGGCTCCGCCCACTTCCTTGAACACCTGCTCTTCAACGGCACAAAAACACGCACGCAGAAACAGCTTTATGACGAAATGGATTTCTACGGCGGATACAATAACGCCCACACCGGCACGGATTACACCAATTTTATGATACTCATGCCCAATGAGTTCATCAGCCAGGGCATGGATATCCAGGCAGACATGCTCTTCAACTCCACCTTACCCGACGAAAAGTTCGAAAAGGAACGGGGCATTGTCATCGAAGAAATCGGTAAGGGCGCAGACCGTACGGGGCAGCAGGTCGAGAATCACTTTCTCAGAATTTTTTTTGCCCAAACCCCTTACGAACGCCCGGTACTGGGAACGGTTTCCACCATTTCCAATTTAAAACGTAATAAGGTGTGGGAATATTACCAAACCTGGTACGCGCCGAACAATATGACCTTGATGGTCATTGGCGATTTTGTCATCCCTGAGATGGTAAAGCTGGTCAAGGCAAAGTACGGCCCCTACCCGGCCACCGCCCTGCCTGAGCGGAAGCCCATAAACGTCTCCATGCCGCAAACACTGCGTATCATCCGCGCAAATGGCGTGGGAAAGTTCCCTGGCGATAAGCAATACCTGAGCATGGGCTACCTCCTGCCGCCGCCCTCTTCCGACGATTTCCAGGCGCTGGTGCTGCTTTCGGAATTCCTTGGGAGCAGAGAGAACTCCGTGCTCACGACGCTGTTCAAGCAGGAACAGTATAAGGACTTGGCCGATAACGTCGAATCAAGCATAGAATTCAACCGCGATTTTTCCACCTTGCAAATATCGGCAGAGCTTCCCCTGCACGCCAGTGTGGAGCGCGTGGCGGAACTGATTGACGGGGCGGTAAAGGATATGTCAAAAAATCCGGTGCCTTCCGGCGAGCTGCAATCCACGCTGATAGCACGGGCGACACAGGACATCTATTTGCAGGAAAATTTACACTATTACGGCATGATGAAATCGGGTTATCTGGCCGCCGGCGGCTATGCCCTATTGCGCAATTATCGGGACGGCTTAATGAAGGTGACGCCGCGGGATATTCAAAAAGCGGCTGAAAAACACCTGAGCGCCCGGTTCCCCGTCGTTACGCTGATGTCGCCCCCCGCAGAAAAAGAAGCGGAGGCTGGCGCAGAGCGTACGCCCAATCACTATTACCAGGAGACGTTGAAAAACGGCCTGACCGTTGTGATAAAGGAAAACGGCGACAGCCGGGTGATCGGCATACACCTGCTGGCAAAGGAACGCAGCCTGTGCGAGGGAAAAGAACGGTGGGGTATGACTGAAATCTTACAGCGGATGCTCCTGAACAGCCGTAGCGCGGAGGGGACTCTCTCACAGGAATTTGAGTCTATCGGCGCGGAATTGAAGGCCTGCGACGAACCCTCAATCCCATTTGACGACTATTACCACACCCCCCGTTTTGCTTACGTCCGTTTAAAACTCATTGACGCCTTTTTCGAAAAAGGGCTGAAGCTGCTTTCCGAATTGATTGTGCATCCCACCCTCACCGAGGAGTCCTTTGCTGAGGCAAAAAAGGAGGTTACCGAGCTTGCATCCCGCGCGGAGACGAGCGCGCCAAAGATGGCGGAACGCATCTTTTACGACAACCTCTTTAAGGAAAACCCCGGCTTTGGATACCTGCTGGGGGACGCAAAACAACTGGAAGCCCTTGAGTTGAAGGATATTGAGGATTTTTACCGAAAATTGTATAATCCAGCCAACGTCGTGCTGGTCATCTCCGGTAACGTGCCGCTGGAAAAGGTGCAATTGCTGACCAAGCAACATTTCGGCGACAATTGGGGCGAGACGGGATGGCAACCGCCTGCGTTTAAACCACAATTCCAACCACTCGGCACAACGATACGCCAAAAGGCGGGCAAGCAACAATCGCATATTTCCGTGGCAAACGTCTGCACGGTGGACGAAGGCGATCTGCCGGCGCTCTACGTCCTGGAAAACATCTTCAATGACCGGCTCGCCTTCAACCTGCGGGAGAAGCAAGGTCTTGCCTACAGTCTCGGCATATCATTCCACACCTACCATGGCGCACAATGGTACCGCGTAACCATGGGCACCCGTCTGGAAAACATCGAACGCGCCATAACCGGCATCAAAGATGAAATTCACGCGATACGGGAAGCGTCCTTTAGCACGGAAGACATACAGAAGGTAATCAACGCCATGATTGGCCGCCGGGGCATGCGCAGACTGGACCGGGTAAACCAGTCCTACTACATCAGCATGGCAACACTGGACGGCAAGGCGCCTGATGCCGACGATGCGGAGGTTGAAAGGCTAAAGCAGGTAACACCGGACGACGTGGAACGCCTCGCCCGCACGGTGTTCAAAAACGAGCAGTATTTAATCGTGACCGTGGAGTAGGAGAATTATTAGCACACCATACTTTCCCATTTGCATTGCTTGTCAATTACCCTGTGCAGAAGGGTAGCTCCATTCGCTCGAAGGGAGACCCTTCTGCACACTCCACGATTTTCTACAAACCATCGCTCAAAACACTTCCGAAGACGTCTGACTATGGCGGCTATGAACGTATTGAAGCGTATGATGCGATTCACTGCATTGATACGCCTATCGGGCGGATTGTCGTCATAAATAGATAACTATTTGCTGATTACGGCCGACTCGATATGATTTACAGTGTATAATTACTAAAGTGGGCTTTGCCCACAACCCAATAGAAAAAACACACGTTGTAAAATGT
>CAYHFB010000102.1:0-10035 GCA_964355695.1 uncultured candidatus Brocadiaceae bacterium | reverse complement strand
CAATTAAATTATGCCCGTTCGTAGTATAATTGCTTTACGTATGAATGCTAAACCGAAGACTATTGAATTTGGACGAATTTCGCCCCGGAAGGGCGACCTGTTTGTAGGAATGGCATCTAAACACCATAAAAGCCCCGCAGGGGGCATGTTGTATGCTGGTTGATGTCCGCAGTTGTATAGATATGATGACAATCGGGGACGCTTGTCCTACCTCTTCTGAAGAACCTGGTATAAATAATGTTTTTGCTTCTGTTACGAAACAGCTATACCTGGATAAACAACTCCGTTAATTTGTTAATCTCCGTTCGGATCAGCTCAATGGTGTCACGGATTAGTTTTGTATCTGCATTTTGGGCGCTCATAGCGCCGTTAAAGGGTAACAACTTGCCGTCTATCTGATTAATTGCACTTTGCACCAGGATCAACCGGGTATTCAAGTTCCTGATGCGCTGGCTCATTTGCCTGATGATACGAAATGCAAGGGTGGGGTCCATTTTTATTCGCTTGAGGAGTCCTTCGTGGTCAATGGCGAGTAGTCTTGTCTCACCAACGGCCTTGGCGGTGGCTGAACGAGGACTGGCGTCAAACAAGCTCATCTCGCCAAAAATATCGCTCTCTCCAAGGAGCGCAAGGGCGGTTTCTTTTTCACCGCGGCCTTTGAATATCTTTACCTTTCCACTCTGTATAATGAAAAGGGCGCGGCTTGGCGTGCCTTCTTCCACAATGATTTCACCATCCTTGTAAACCCTACCGAGATGACCCTCATCAGACATGACAAAACTCCTTTCTATAAGTTTTTTACCATTCACAGGGTAATGGTAATAGAGACACGAATTTATGCAAATTTATACGTAGGGCAAGGCTTTAGCCTTGCAACTCTCTCATAATAGGTACCAGGGATTGCACCCTAACGGGTCTCCTTATTGCCGCTTGACAATCCCTGTAACATGTATATGCACGTGGGGACAAAACATGTGCTTGCGAACACCGTAATGCATTCACACCAAATCTGGCATAAGGGCTTGAGCAGAAACAACTTGAACGTATTCGTAAATCGAATGGCGAATATCGAACAAGGAATGTCGAATGACGAAAGGTAGAGACGCATTGCATGCGTCTTAGAGGTATTTCCTTCGACATTCGACATTCCTTGTTCTGCGGTTCGATATTCGCTTTTTATCAGTTAATACAAATTTGATCACGAAAAAATGTGAATACTGTTCATGTTCTTTCTGCTCAAGCCCTAAGCTTCGCCCCTACAATCCGAAACATACCTTGCCTTATCCTGTTAAACCGTTTTTTTGCTGCAACAATTGAAACTCTTCCGAAAAAAAGACGTAATGACGGCACCCAGCAAAGAGAGTAGAAACCGGGGATTTATCGCCCGCAGGAAGACGTCTTTGTAGAACCGGCTTCCGGTAAACATGTCCCAGAGGATATTGCTGCAAGGGGTTTGTTCTTTTGAACTGCTTTGCTCCTTTTGAACCATTTCGAAGTATCCCCTGCTCACCGGTGGCATAGTGGTCATCCAATCGTTCGCCTTGAAAAGGAATTGACCGTAGCGATTGTCCCAATCCAGGGTTTTGCAGGTTGAAAGATACTGGCTCCTGAAGCTTTCTTCACCCACTCCAAAGAGTATTGCCGTATGGGCTGCGGCCTTGGCGGTAATGTACGCGGAGCCGATCCCATCCTTGTAGAGCCTGGCGCTGCTTGCGTCCCCAACGAATACCAGCCTTTCGGCAAACGGTTTAGTTGCGGCCTTCACGTTGATTTTAGGGAAACAGTGGCAAAATTTTTCAGGGACTCGAAAATCCGGAGGGAGCATTTTTTTCATGAAGGGATGATTAAGAAAAGTCTGAACATAATCGACCTTGGGCTCTTCTCCCAGGATGCTGACGGTAACATAGTCTCCCTTGGGTATGATGCTAACGAATTTTACTCCGGGGATGCGAAGAAGGAAGATATGTATCGAATTGCCAAAGTGGTTTGCTATCCATTCCGTCCCCAGCTCTATCTCAGATTGGGTGGCTTTGATCGTTAACGGTGCCGTATATCCCATGGGTAGTCGTTCAAACATCTTTGCCGTGCTGGCTTTAACACCGAAGGCACCCACGAGGAGGTCGCACTCCTGTAAGACATTCCCATCCGAATATATCACGGGCTTATCACCATCCAGACATATCTTGTCCACCATAATTTGCTTTACCATGGCGCCGTGTTCCGACGCCTTGCCGAGCAAAAAATCGTCAAAACTTTGTATGCCCTTTTCCAGGCTCCCTTTGGGACCACCGCCCCGGTAAATAGTGGCAATACCGCGTTGTTGATGGAGACGGGAAGATTTTATCCGGGTACTGCCGTTCTGTGTATGGAAACAATAAGAGTCTATTCCCGACTGCACAACGGATATGGGCAGATTTATCCCTTCTAAAGCCAGCAGTTGCACCAGAGACTCCGATATCACCCCCGCGCACATGTTACAACCGGCAGCACCCTGGTTGACAAAGGTCTTCCGTTCGTAAATGGTAATGTCGAGTTGCTTACCCAGGTCATGCGCAAGCTTCGAGGCAAAGATGCTGAAAAAGGCGCCTGCCGGCCCACCGCCAATTATGGCTATTTTAGAATTGTTCGTAAGGGTTACATTTCTTCCTTTTGTCATAGCATCCACCGGAAACCTGGTATTTCAACAGAATTTTTATATTTCTGAACTTCAACGCCTCGCACGTATTCTAGAGAGGGGCAAGGCCGAAGCCTTGCCCTACGTATGAAAGCGGCCGGTTATAGTACCATAATTCACTACACGACTGCAAGATTCTACAATCTTTAATGGTGCCTTGTAAAAGCGAATTGAAGTGAGACGTTCTTTGTATCGGTAATGATTTCATTAACACCATAATTTCTCTTCTTGACAATGCTCTGAGAGAATGCTTTAATATTCACTTTATTAAGTTCAGACAAGGAGTGGTTATAAAATAAGATGGTTTTCGTATTCATTCCATTTAAGGCCCTTGGGCATTTAATACACAATTTCATAAGAGAATTGGGGCGGATGGGGTGTTTTCTCGCAGAATCCCTGTTCTGGATGATTTTCCCCCCGTATCTTATTGGAAGGGTTATTAAACAAATCAACTTCATCGGCGCAAAGACCATTTCCGTCATCGTGCTGACAGGTTTATTTACGGGTATGGTTCTAGCGTTGCAGACGTATTATGCGCTGGTTAAGTTTGGCGCAGAAACGAGCTTAGGCCCCGTTGTCGCATTGTCGCTGATTCGTGAATTGGGACCCGTGATTTCAGCCCTGATGGTTACGGGCAGGGCTGGGTCCGCGGTGACGGCAGAGATAGGTATTATGCGGATTACCGAGCAGATTGACGCGTTGGATGCCATGGCGTTGAATCCATACAAGTATCTCATCGTCCCCAATTTGCTGGCGGGCATCATATCACTACCGCTCTTAAATGCAATTTTTGTAGTGGTTGGCGTTTTGGGTGGGTATGGAGTTGGGGCAGGGCTTACGGGTATCTCCAGCGGAACGTATTTTGGCGGAATCAGGGATTTCATCGAAGCGAAGGACATCGTGGAAGGTATCTATAAATCGCTCTGCTTCGGTTTGTTAATATCGTTGATAAGTTGTTGTAAGGGGTATCATACCGGCTATGGCGCGGAAGGCGTGAGTAAAGCGACAACCCAGGCGGTGGTAATTTCCTCTGTGGTCATTCTGATAAGTGATTACTTCTTGACTTCCATTTTGGTTGCCTGATAGATATCATGATTGAGGTTATCGATTTACATAAAAGTTTTAATAGCCACGCGGTGCTTCGTGGCATTAACTTAAAAGTAGAAAAGGGGCAGGTTCTTGCCCTGATTGGTGGTAGCGGCAAGGGGAAATCCGTGTTGCTAAAGCACATCATGGGCATGATGAAGCAGGACAGCGGGCAGATAAAGGTTGATAATCAGGATATTCGCAAGCTGAGAGGAAAAGCCCTGAGACGGTTAAAAGAACGTTTCGGAATTGTTTTTCAGGGTGGCGCGCTTTTTGATTCCCTGACTGCTTTTGACAACGTAGCGTTTCCGCTCCGGGAAAAGACGAGGATGAAATCCTCAGAAATCCGCGTTGCCGTGCTTCAGGAGCTGGCCCGGGTGGGGCTTTCCGGGGCAGAGAACAAATTTCCTGCAGAGATAAGCGGCGGCATGAGGAAAAGGGTGGCGCTGGCCAGATGCCTGGTAATGCATCCGGAGATAGTTCTCTTTGATGAGCCGACGACAGGTCTTGACCCTTTGATGGGCAAGGCAATCCACAACCTGATTCGTGATTGCCAGAAAAGTCTTAACTTCACCGCTATTATCGTAACCCATGAAATACCGGCAATTTTTTCTGTCGTTGATCAGGTAGCTATGCTATATGAAGGAAAGATTATTGCCGTTGGCACACCGGAAGAGATACAGACGTCAAAAGACCCGGTTGTACATCAGTTTATTTCCGGAGAGTTGGAAGGGCCTATTTCGGTAAAATAAATATTTCCCCAATAACCAATGGTAGAGAAAGTGACAAATCGTTATGAAAAAGTTTGATGCAGAGATTGCGGTAGGTATTTTTGTGTTTATTGGTATCGTCTGTATGGGCTACATATCGGTAAACCTCGGAAAGATCAATCTATGGGGCGATCATTATTACCAGGTAAAGGCCGTTTTTAGCTCCGTTAAAGGACTGAAAAAAAATACCGTAGTAGAAATATCGGGAGTTGAGGTTGGCAAGGTGAAAGACATCAAACTGGTAGATTATCAAGCCGAAGTGGAGTTGTTAATACGGGATAATGTAAAATTACAGGAAGACGCTATCGCCTCTATCCGCACAAAGGGGCTTTTGGGAGAAAAATACGTAGAAATTACGCCGGGAGGCTCTGACGAGTTGGTTGGTCCGGGAGGCGCGTTGCACGAGACGGAGCCGCCACTCGATATTGAAAAATTAATTGGGAATTTTATTTTTGGGAAAGTAAAGGATTAAGGAACATGAAGCACAGGAAGATAGCAATTATTGCGTTGTTGGTTTTTGTTTTTTCTAGCTACACCTCATCTTTTTTGTGGGCAGGGGAAGCCTCAAATCTGCTTATGACCACGGTCGAAAAAGGCTTGGTCATACTCAAGGACCCCGCCTTAAAGGGAAATGACAAGGTACTGGAGCGCAGGCAAAAGTTATGGGAAGGGATATCGGGCATCTTTAATTTTGAAGAAATGGCAAAAAGAGCGCTTGGCATATATTGGAAAGACCGTTCCGCCGAAGAAAAAAAGGGTTTTGTTGATTTATTTACCGATATTCTTAAAGACTCCTATATCGGAAAAACAGACACCTATGCCGGTGAAAAGGTCGTTCTCATGAGTGACAAAATGGACGGTAAATATGCCTGCATACAGACAAAGCTGGTTACCAATCAGGGAACCAATGTCTCCGTAGAATACCGTATGCTTAATAATGATGGCGCATGGAAGATTTATGATATAATTATCGAAGGGGTTAGCCTCGTTAATAATTATCGTAGCCAATTTAACAGTATCTTAACAAAATCCTCGTACGCGGATCTCGTCGTACGTATAAAAGAAAAGTCCAATAATTAGGAGCAGGGAAGGAAATGAGAGCGTCTGCGGTTTTTAAATGCGTTGTCTTTACGTTTACATGTTTGTTTTTGACATGTTTTAGTAAAGGTACATTCCCCGCAGCATGGGGAGACTCAGCGGCAGTAGAGCGAGACACCGCCCCTTCAGGTGCGGCTGTGTCCGGTAATGCAGTGGAAGATGAAACCACCTCCGTTGGAGTGGTGATAGATGCGGCTTTTGGCAAAGAACCGTCTCCTGTCTTGTCGAATTCGCCTAACGGAGGAAGAGAAGGCGGCGGCCTTGTTGCAGATAAAGCCGTTGCGGAAACCCCGCTAGCGGTAGAAAATGCCGGCAAAGCAGAAATGCTGGTTGCATCTTCAATAGCGAGCGACCAAAACCCTGCTATAGCGGGAGAAGCGAGTGGTACGGCAGGAGACAAGCAGGCCGTGACAGCCGTTGCCGTAAGCGAAGGTAGCAATAATGGTGCAGAGCCTACGTTTGGAGACACGGAATCGCCTCCCGTAATAGATTCATTGCCCTCTTTCAACAGGAAGATGTATAACGTTAATGATAAAATCTATTATTATGGATTGAAACCTACTTATAAAGGCTACAACTACATAGTACCGGAAAAAGCGCGTATAAGCGTCAGGAATTTTTTCACGAACTTAAAGATGCCGGTACGCTTTTTTAACTGTCTTTTTCAGGCAAAATTCTCAGGCGCCGGTATTGAAATATCCAGGTTTTTGATAAATAGCACCGTCGGACTGGCAGGTTTTTTTGACCCAGCAAAATCACAATTTAACATGGAAACGCATGATGCTGATTTTGGTCAAACCCTTGCTAAGTACAAGGTGTCATCCGGCACGTACATCAACTGGCCGCTCATCGGGCCTTCTACCGTGCGAGACACGATAGGGTATGTAGGCGATCTCGCTTTAAGCCCGACAACGTGGGTATCCTTTTTCTTCCTCGTTCCAATAGAAAGTATTGGAACTGGCGCATACGAAATGGTTAACGACACTTCGATTGACAAGGGAACCGTGTATGAAAGCATAACGGTAGGCGCGGTTGATCCTTATGTCGCCTTGCAGGATGCTTACGTACAGAACAGAAACAAGAAGATTAAGGAATAAAACGCTGAAGCTTCTTCTGATTGTGATGACGATGGAATTTATAACAATCAGACAATCTTTACCTGAAACCATGTAGAGACGCATAGCTGTGCGTCTCTACAAAGGTTGAAACGCACAAACGCCAAATTACTTTGAGCGTTATAAAAAGAGATTTGCATATACCATCCCAAAAACCCGTTTAGACAAAATACAAACTCCTGTACAATCAAGATATTGCCGGGGCGCTACACGATTGAAAACCTTGCTGAAGATATCACTCCTGCTTCTAAAAGAGTCCCTTTAAACAATCATTCTGTGCCAAATATCATGGTAATCAATCTCACAAAACAAACATCGGGTAAACAATGGACTTGTTTGCTCTGGATACTAAGCCTGCTGACATTACTCCATTGCACCGGATGTTCCACAACCTCTAAAAGCGCTTTAAACGTTAACCTGGACGATTCCTTTCACCAGGTTAAGACCGTTGCGGTATTACGCTTTGATGATAAAGCCCTTCAGCAGGAAGGGGTGCAGGGGTTTATTGTTCAATCAATACCGAATCCCGATGCCGGTGAGCTACTCGCGGAGATTTTTACCAATGAATTATCAAGGGTACACGCCTATTCCATTTTAACCCGCACGGAGGTTAAGGATAGAATAAGGGTGGGCGGAGTGAAGGAGAAAACCCTCGCAAGCCAAAAGGATTTTGCAATCCTGCAAAAGATACTAAAAGTAGACGCCATCGTATTGGGCAAAATAGATGCATTCGGAATAAAGAACATGCCCATTTATGAGCGAGGAATTGCCGCTTTTAGCGCAGAATGTATTGACATTCGAAATGGGAACGTTGTATGGTCCGTTGAAGTAGACAGAGGCGAACCCTATAAAAACGAAATCGAAGTAGCAAAAGAAATGATCAGGAACTTGTTGGAACAACTAAAAGACGATCTGGAAAAATAACCATTCCTCCTGTATCCCGATCTGTTGTAAGCAATGAATAGGTTTTGACGGGATCCCGGTTATCCGGAAACAACGATTTCCCCGCCTGTCATTGCTGTTTTCGCTTGAATGTCATAGATGTGGCTACTATAACTAAAATATCCTCTATTACGGATACTATTTTTGGGGCTGAATAATGTCTATTTCCGCCCTGCAAAACAACCTTATGAATGAAAATCAATCACCCGACATTGCCTTTGCAAAGGAAGTGCTGCTTCTTGAAGCGGAGGCAATAAAAAACCAGATCGACCGCCTTGATATTCGTTTCCAACATGCGGTTGATTTGATTTTTAACTGTAAGGGACGGGTGGTGGTTACCGGCATTGGCAAGGCGGGCATTATCGGACAAAAGATTTCTGCAACCCTGGCAAGCACGGGAACCCCCTCATATTGGATTCATTCATCTGAGGCCAAACACGGGGACCTTGGGCGTATTGTTGCAGACGACGTTGTGCTTGCCCTTTCCAACAGCGGTGAAACGGAAGTGGTTGCGCCCCTGCCTTTTATAAAGCAGATCGGCGCAAAGGTGATTGCCATCACCGGAAACGGTAAGTCTACTCTGGCAATTCACAGCGACGTAGTACTTGACATCGGAAAGATTGAAGAACCCTGCCACCTGGGCCTTGCCCCTTCGGCCAGTTCTACCGCCATGCTTGCACTGGGCGACGCATTAGCCCTTACGATTTTCAAGAAGCGAGACCTCCGTAAAGAAGACTACGCCTTTTATCACCCAGGTGGCGAGCTTGGCCGGAAATTACTTACCGTGGAAATGGTCATGCGAAAAGATGAAGAAAACCCCGTTGTCCACGAGGATACGCTGTTGCTTGACGTCCTTAATATTATGACGAAAACGGCGGGCAATCCGGGCGCCGTAAGCGTTGTGGATAAGGGAAAAAAACTCGTGGGGTTCTTCACCGACGGCGACCTGCGAAGGCATTTAATGAATGGCATGTCTGTCCTGCTATGCGCAATAAAAGAGGTAATGACGCGGTCTCCCAAGGTGGTTCACGCCCATTGCCTGGTTGCCGAAGCGTATAAAATATTAAAAGAACATAAAATTGACCAGGTTCCCGTGGTAGACGATTCCAACGTCCCCGTCGGCATTATAGACGTGCAGGACCTGCTGGAAGTTGGCTTGTGATAATTAGCGAGGCCGTGCCTCTGACCGATAAAAACGTTTGGTATTTCCAACTATGAAAAATATAAAATGGGTAATTATGGACGTCGATGGCGTCTTAACTGACGGACGTATTTTTCTGGATTCCCAGGGAAATGAGATGAAGGCTTTTCACGTACTGGACGGCACCGGCATTGCCTATCTGCACCGTGCGGGCATCAAAACCGCCATACTTAGCGGCCGGAAGTGTGAAGCGGTAAGCCACCGGGCAAAAGAGTTGAATATCGAAGTGATATATCAGGGGATAATAAATAAGATAGACACGTACCATGATATCCTGGAAAAACACGCGCTACGGGACGAGGAGATATGCTACATCGGCGACGACCTCATCGACCTCCCCATCTTCTACCGCGTAGGGTTTCCCGTTGCCGTAGCCAACGCCGTCCCGGCAGTAAAACAACATGCCTTGTATGTCACCCGGGAAAGGGGAGGCCACGGCGCCGTTCGGGAGGTTGTGGAAATGATACTCAAATACCAGGGCAAATGGCGCCTTATTATGGAGCGGTATCAAAGACCTCCGTAAAAGGGAAGGTCGCTGGAAAATCATACGCCCGACGCCTTCTTTTGCATTGCGCCGCATAGCCGCAACCGAAAAGCATGTAACCACAAAAGACACGAATTACACAGATTTTCACGAATTGTTATTGGGTCACGAAGAAAACCAGCCACAGATTTACGTAGATAAACGCAGATTGGGTTATCCGAAGTAGCGCAGGCTTCCAGCCTGCTGTTTTGTGTATCACCAAAGATTCTCAAAAACCCAAAGCCTGCCCCCCCCCTGACGGCAAAGACAATTCACCGCAGAGAACGCAGAGAACGCGGAGAAACAAAGACAACTTTCAACCGCTAATACACACGAACCGCCTACCACGGAGGCACAGAGATCACAGAGTTCCACGGAGAACCTCTCTGTGTTTCTCTGTGTACTCCGTGCCTCCGTGGTATGTATTTTTGGTATTGAATAGGTTTCCTTATTAGCCTTCATTGGCGGTTTGATCTTTAGTTCTTCCTGACGAGCCTTTTTTCTCTGCGCCCTCTGCGTTCTCTGCGGTGAATTTCTTTTAACCGCTAATACACACGAACCGCCTACCACGGAGGCACAGAGATCACAGAGTTCCACGGAGAACCTCTCTGTGTTTCTCTGTGTAC
>CAYHFB010000101.1:5738-10043 GCA_964355695.1 uncultured candidatus Brocadiaceae bacterium | reverse complement strand
GAATATTTCATGCCTACGGCACTTTATGGTTGTATGCCCTTGCTATTTCTACCGACATTTTGTCCCTACGGGACATTGCGTAACTACTCAGGTAGATAGACGGCCGCGCTACCGGTTTAAAGTTCCTGTACGTTTAAATCAGGCATTTTTTTCAAAACCGGAAAGATAATTAACCAATTTTCCAGCAGCCGTAGTTGCCCTTTCTGCGTCCTCACGCAATGGTTCACCATGCGGCAAAAGTCCCTCCTCTGTCGGATACCTTCCCTTATAAACACTGTTCAAAAAAACAGCATCATCTACGGTAAGATCGACTTTCCACCCCTGATCCTTAACCTCATTGAGCAATTCAACGATATCGTGAATCCGCTCAGGTTTTTTGCCCTTTTCTAAAATAAGCGCCTTAAGGCACTTTTCAACCGATTGCTGGCTATGATAACAGGCGCCGCGATATTTCTCGTGTTCATAAAGAATAATTGCAGAATCGAATTCGTCCTTCGCTTCTTTTATCCAACTATCCGTAGCCTTTCTCATATAAAGCAACCTTCCTTTTTCCAGAACTTCTTCAATAAAAGGACTACCGAGAGAAAACAGGCGTCTCATTTCCTCCGGTGTGTAAACGATAATATCCAGGGGTAACATTCTATCCGAGAGTAGGCTTTCCACCTCGATCAACCGGTCTATCAGTCTTCTGTTTGTATCCTTAACAATCAGCAAATCAACGTCACTCCCTTTCTCCCGGTTTCCCGTTTTGCTGCAGGAACCATACAGGATGACCTTCTCCGGTTTGTACTGATCAACAAGGCGATTCACAACATCATCTATGGTCTTTAGCATGAATTGTCACCGAATATCGAATGTTGAACAAGGAATATCGAATTATGAGGTTTTCTTCGCCACTTCAATAGTCGATACTCCTTGTTCGATATTCGATATTAATTCTCTCTATAAAAATTTGTATGGCAACCGGCACGAGCGCCCCCCTATTCCCCAATCAATTTTTTTATCGTATTCAACAGGTTGCCCTGATCAAACTCTTTCTTCAGGATGTAGGCGTCTGCGCCGACCTCGATGCCTTGCCGTTTGTCCTCCAGCTTTTCCCGCGCAGTAACCATAATAATGGGGATATCTTTATATTTCTTTCCGGCGCGCACCTTTGCCGTTAATTCAAACCCATTCATTCTGGGCATATCAATGTCCGTCACCAATAAATCATACTTTTTCGTGTACAGCTTATCTAATGCGTCCATACCGTCAACCGCTAAATCAACCTCATAACCGCTATTTTCTATGATATTCTTTTCCAGTTCCGCCGTAATGAGAGAATCTTCGGCAATGAGGATGGTAAGCTTTTTGTCGCTACGTTTGGCGGCTTGTGACGTCATGTCTTTCGATATAATGCCCGCCAAATCCCTTGCCATTACGAGTTCTTGCATGTTCAGTATCAGAATAACCTCACCGGTTCCGAGTGTTGTAACGCCGGAAAAATAGCGGGGTCGTTTTAAATACCCCTTAAATTCGCGGAAGACAACCTCTTTCTCGTGTAAAAAATCACTTACGATGAACCCGATTTTTCTCCCGCCGCACCGGGAAATGATGACAGGCGCCGTTTCCGGCTTTTGCTCGTCTTCTTTTCTCAGGTTAAAGGCATTTACCAGGTCGATGATCGGCACCGTTTGGTCTGTCATAAAAACGGATACCCTGCCTTCCAGCGTTTTCACGTCTTTCCAGTAAATATGGGTGATCTGCTCTATACCGCTGGTAGGAATGGCAAAGGTCATCTCTCCTACCCGTATGATCAACACCTTGATAAGGGCAATCGTTGCGGGCAATTTCAAAACGAATTTGGTGCCAACCCCTTTTTTCGATTCGATGATCAGATTTCCACTCAACCGATCAATAACCGTTTTCACCACGTCCATGCCCACGCCACGTCCGGAGACGTCGGTAATAATCTTGCTGGTGGAAAATCCCGGCCTCATGATAAGCGCGTAAATCGCCTCGTCCGACAACTCATGCGCCTTGTCCGGTTGCAGAAGCCCCTTGCGAATAGCCGACTCTTTCACCAATTCTTTATCAATACCCTTTCCATCGTCTTCTATAATGATAAGGACGTCGCCGCCCTCCTGCTTTGCTTGCAGTGAGAGAGTTCCCGTCTTTTTCTTTCCGGCCGCAATGCGGACGGCCGGTTCTTCCAGGCCGTGATCAATCGCATTGCGTAGTAAATGCAAGAGGGGGTCTTTTAACATCTCAATAATGTTGTTGTCCAGTTCCACCCCGGCGCCGGAGATTACCAGATCCACCTCTTTTCCAAATTGCGTTGAAAGGTCTCTCACGATACGGGATGCCATGTCGAAAATCGCTGAAATGGGCTGCATGCGCATGAACATGACCTGTTGACGAATACCTTCTACAATGGTATCCAGTTTTACCATATCGGTCTCATAGCACTCCGTGTATCGGGCAATTTCTTTAATAAGAAGCTCTTCCACGTTATGTCGCCTGGTAATATCCTCGCGCTGCTTTTTGTCGCCCGGCCCCTGTATACGCATATCCGCATGAGCCTCTGCCTTGAGCGCCTTGAGTTGTTTTGCATAGTGGTTTAGTTTTATCACGTCGTCACCACGCTGGCGGAAGGTCATTTGCGCAATAATCAGTTCCACCAGGTAATTGTACAACGCATCGACCTTCTCCAGTCCTATCCGTATCGTTTTCATGCCCTCAACGGGCACCGCCTGCGGCGCGGTTTTTACCGGTTCAACGATTTTTACCGGTTCAACGATGTTTTCCCGTTCAACGATGTTTTCCCGTTCTGCGGGTATTTTCAGTTCCGGGATTTGATCCTGTTTCACGGTTGATAAAACATTATCCACCTCGGCTTGGGTCAATTCTGCCTTCGTTCCTTCAGCGCCGCCGTCGTGCAGAGCGGCCTCTATCTGGTTGCATATTGATTCGGTATTGATGAGGGTTTTCGAGTCATTTCGTTTTACTTCCACCATATCGGCAAGCTTGTCCAACGACTTAAACACTACGTCGCACAGCTTTTTTGTCGGCTGCAAACCGCCGTCTCTGACCTTTACGAAAACATCCTCTATTTTATGAGAAAGGGTAACAATATCGGCGAACCCCATCATCTTCGCCGTACCTTTAAGGGTATGTACCTCCCTCAATATCACCTTGAGAACTTCGGCGTTTGAAGGATTTTTCTCGAAAGCGAGAATGGACTGATTTAAGCTTTGTATCCTGTCCTTGTTTTCATCCGCAAACTTAGGGACAAATATTGATATATCAAAACCGTCCATCATATTCGTTTATGCTTCCTCAAAAATATTCATGGTGAGATGCCGTCCTGGATTTAGTAACTTACCTATAGCAACTTACCGACACGAATTACACGGAATTTACTGCGCGTCGTGCCGTCGCCAAACTTTGTGATTCAATCGATTTGATTGAACCGGCAGGAGATTTGTTGTTCACGTAGGGCAACCCTTTAGGTTTGCCACACGCCCCGCGATATTGCCGGATTTGCTCCACCTTACCCAACTTACCATTAAACCTTCTTAATACCGGCAGCATTTTGCAAAAAACCCGTGAAAACTGCTACATCTTTTTCTATACATTTCCAATGAATAATCAGTTTGTGTTTAAGGCCTTTTACTTTATCAGGATCAAGTTCGTAATCATAAGCATGCCTGAAAACATGCCTAAACCCCCTCAATTCATCCAGGACAATCCGACTCTCTCCAGATAGGAGCTTCGGCCTTATTCCCGGCACGTCCAACTGCATACGGTTAAGAAGCTCTCTGTGGTATCTCGACGGGTCCTCTATACAATTTTCAAAAGTCCTGGCAATTTCCAGAAAAGCATCTTCAAGCGCACCGTAAAGATTATGAAGAAGGTAGGCAAGGTGGCTCGTATTCTCCTTGCTGGACGGATTGGCGTCTTCAATCTCTTTTATTATTCTTCTGAGTAGCCCCATCTGATTGGTTAAATACCCTAAAAGAAGTGACAGTGCTTGCTTTTTCACAAAACCTTCAAGCCCTTTCTTTCCAGGGAATCTTTAAACCGGCATTCCTCAATTTCAATCAAGTCTACATTTCTTCCAAGAACGGCATCAAGTCCGGATAGGGTTTTAAAATATTCTTCCTTAAGTCCACAAACAGCCACGTCTATATCGGAAAATGGGTAAAAACCACCTTTCTTAAGGATTGACCCTACAAGAAAAACCTGCTTAACGTCCTTGCCTTTGAAATATCCCTTTAAGGCCTTAACAGATGCCTTAAGGATGGCAAGTCGTTCTTTTTCCCT
>CAYHFB010000101.1:0-5638 GCA_964355695.1 uncultured candidatus Brocadiaceae bacterium | reverse complement strand
TATCAAAACCTCCGAACGTCCAGGAGTAATACCAAGTCATTGCTGATTGGAAACACCCCTCTAAAGAAGTTCTTTTTCATGCCTTTTGCCGCAAAGGGAGGAATAGGCGCTATATCTTTTTCTACAACATGGAATATGTCTTTTATCTCATCAACGGGTATGACCCATTCCTTGTTTTTGCCTATTACCACGATAAAGTCCGTATCCTGGTTACTTTCCGTCCTTTTCTCTAAAAGATCAACGACACCTATTTCTTGCCCAAGGTATTCAGCAACGTCATTGCCGGTACGTACAATATTTTTGGTGATAGCCCTTACAAACGAAGTTTCCAAGCCGAAATACGTTTCCCCTACCCGAAACACAACGATACTTGACATGATAGCGCATTACCTTGTAAGAGATTTTTCCAGGTTATAGTGATAATCCTGACAGGGTTTTAAACCCTATCGGGGTACTGATATTTTGGAGGGTGGGTGAATGGTTACCCGCCATGCGTTTCCGTACTTCTCTGCGTCTTCTGCGGTAAACTACGGCTTTTTCACGCTATGTTTTATACCTTCCCACCATTACTTTAAATTCATCCGCCAATTTGTTCATATCTGCAATTGCTACGGTAAATTGCTTCAATCCAATTGATGACTGTTTTACCACTTCGGCGATCTCTTTCATGGTTGCTGCCACCTGTTCCGTAGCGCTTCTCTGCTGCTGAGTCGCCATGACAATTTGCCGGGATGCGTCGGACGTCTTTCCAATCAATTCCAAATTTGAGTCAATCGTCTGCCCGGCGCCCCGAATTACCCCCGCCCCTTTATCCACGTTCTTAACACTTTGTTCAATGGACAAAACTGCCGCGCTGGTTGACGCCTGGATTTCAGTAACAACGTTTTTGATTTCTTCCGCGTATGCCTTTGTCCGTTCAGCAAGCCTTCTCACCTCCGTCGCTACCACGCCAAACCGTTTGCCAAACTCCCCGGCGGACGACGCCTCAATAGAGGCATTCAAGGCGAGGAGGTGTGTCTCTGAGGCAATTTCCCTAATCATGACCAGCACGTCACCGATTTTTTGCGATTTCTCACTAAACGAGGCCACCTTTTTCATGCTGTCCTTTGTCGTCTCCTTAATCTCCTCCATAATATGGATAGATTCGGAAATGGATTCCTTGCCCTGATTGCCGGTAAGCTCGGAGTCCCCGGCCATCTTTGCCACCAACTCCGCATTCATGGCAACCTGTTTGGCAGAGCTGGAGAGTTCCTCGACGGTTGCGGTAATCTCGCCGACAGATGCAGCCAGTTCGGCGCTCCCGCTGGCTTGCTCTTCAGAACTGGATAACATTTCCATAGACACCGAAGATATACGGGAAATGGATTCCTGTGTCTGCGTTATCAGCAACCGTAAATTTTCCACCATAGATTGAAACATCTTGACGAGCTTTCCAATCTCGTCGTGTCCTTGTATTATAATGTCGTGGCTAAGGTCTCCTTTTCCAACGCATTCAGAAACGGTAATCAACTCATGCACCGGCCTTGCCGTAGCGCGCGCCGAAAAGATTGCAATAAAAACAACCATAATGATTACGCCTGACACAAGGGCTATCTGATAGAGTCTGTTTGTTTCTACCGGCGCAAAAGCCTCCGCCACGTCAAGCTCTGCAAGCAATACCCATTTGGTATATTTTATGGGATGCCATGAACCGAACACCGGGCTGTTTCGATAATCCGGATAAATAGTAACCCCTGATTTACCGCTCAAACCCTCATTCACTCCAAGGGTGTCTACTTTAACCTTTAATACCGTATCTCTCAGGAATCTGGACTCGGAAATCATGAGTTTCTCCCGATTTACGAGGTATGTTTCACCTGTTTCTTCCAACCCTTCACGGTCTGACAGGATGTTGTAAATCCGATCCAACCCCGCTTCCACGACAACATACCCGACAAAACGTCCCTGTCCATCAATACAGGGGGTTACCACATACATAAGGGACTTGTTGGCAAATGTATTGTAAAACAAATCGGTAAAATAGGTCTTCTCTTTAGCTTCTTTAAAGTAGTTTTCAGCGGACACGTCAAGCCCTACTTCTGCAGCGTGTAGAGCACCGGTAACTTCTATACGCCCTTCGGCTGAAACCAGCATGATGTCCTCGTATCCCTTTGTTGCGGCGATCCGGTTAAAATGTGCCTGAGCGTTTTTGATTGTCGTGCTGAAATTCGGGTCGGTTTTGCTTACCTTTTCAAGAGATATCTGCCGCAAGACCTCTATGGCAATCCAGTTTTTTGCGTATGACTCGGTATCGCGCTTCATCTCTTCCAGTGTTGCATCAATAAAGAGTGCGCGCGTCCTCCCAATGGATACAAGCTTCTCGCTTATCTCCGTACAAAGGATGGAGGATATTTTTCTCTCGTTCACCACTCCGAGGCATATAACGGGAATCAAGGTTACCGCAAGCAACACGGCAATCAAATTCCTTGATAAACTCAGCCTTTGTAAAACCTTTGTCTTGATGAGAATAACAAGGACTGCATTTAAAACAACCATAATCGAAAGGGGTATGATAAGGCTCTCGTAGGCATCTCGCATAATAGTTCTCCTTTTCAGGCCTTAAAGTGTTTAACCGTTTCTTTTAGCTCATCCGCAAGGGTGTTCAACTCGGCAACTGCGGCTGCGGATTGCTTCAAACCGGCCGCCGTCTGTTTTACCACCTCGGATATTTCCCTCATCGTTCCTGCCACCTGTTCCGTGGCGCTTCTCTGCTGCTGGGTCGTCATAACAATTTGACGGGACGCATCCGACGTCTTCTGAATGAATCCCAAATTTGATTCAATCGCCTGCCCTGCCTCCCGGATTACGTCCACACCCTTATCAACGTTCCTTACGCCTTGTTCGATGGATAAAACTGCGGCATTGGTTGATACCTGGATTTCAGCCACGACGTCTTTAATTTCTTCCGCATAATTCTTTGTCCGTTCCGCAAGTCTTCTTACCTCACCCGCCACCACGCCAAACCGCTTACCGAATTCCCCGGCAGACGACGCCTCTATCGATGCATTCAGGGCAAGGAGGTGCGTTTCCGATGCAATTCCCTTAATCATGCCCAGCACATTTCCGATCTTTTGCGACTTTTCACTAAACGAGGCAACCTTTTTCATGCTATCCTTTGTCGTCTCCCTGAGTTCCTCCATAATGTGAATGGATGACGAAATGCATTCCCTGCCCTGGTTACCCGTTACTTCTGAGTCCCCGGCAATTTTCGCCACAGACTCAGCACTGATGGCAACCTGTTTTGCAGAACTGGAGAGTTCCTCTACCGTTGCCGTTATCTCACTCACCGAGGCGGCAAGTTCCGCACTTCCGCTGGCTTGTTCTTCCGTGGTGGACAGCATTTCCATGGAAACGGAGGATAAGCGGGTGATAGATCCTTGTGTCTGCTTTATCAGGGCACGCAAGCTTTCCAACATTTTAACGAATGCGACGGAGAGGTCTCCCTTCGATTCGATATTCACGGTAAGATCACCACGGGAAATAACGATCGCCTGTTCAGCCAGCAAGCGCATATCCCTTATCAGCTTATTAAACACGTTTATCAGCAGGCCGATCTCGTCATGACTTTTAATGTTCACGTCTTTATCGAGCTTTCCTCCACGGACATATTCTGATACGGTAATTAACTCCTGCACCGGCTTAACGGTGGCGCGCGCCGAAAATATTGCAATGACGACCACCATGATTACCGTTATCAATAAAAGGATGCTGTGATTTACCTGATTTGCCCATAATGGGGCAAAGGCCTCGGCCTTGTCCTTCTCCACTATCAATACCCATTTGGTGTGTTTTATCGGGTTCCAGGAGCCGAAAACAGGGGTATTCCGGTAGTCAGGATAAACGGTGACTCCTGTCTTCCCGCCCAAACCCTCATTCACCGCGAATGAATCCGCCTTGACCCGCAGTATTGCGTCTTTGATGAACCTGGATTCAGAAATCATAAACTTTTCCTGATCGACCAAATAGCTTTCCCCGGTTTCCCCAAGCCCTTCGCGATCATTCAGGACATTGTAAATCCTCTTCAAGCCTACTTCCAGGATAACGCATCCAACAAACCGCCCCTGCAGGTCAAAACATGGGGTGGTAATGTACATAAGATTTTTTCCGGCAAACTTGTTGTAAAACAAGCTGGTAAAATGGGTCTTCACCTTACCTTCTTTAAAGTAGTATTCGGAGGAGACGTCAAGCCCCACCTCTTCCGTATGTTCGTCGCAGGTAAGCTCGATTTCCCCATCGGCGGAAATCAGCATAATGTCATCGTATCCTTTTGTCGATGCAATGCGCTTTAAATGTCCATGCCCATTTTGGAATAGAGTAGCAAAATTCGGGTCGGTTTTATCTACTTTCTCAAGGGATATCTTCCGTAAGAGTTCAATTACAATCCAATTTTTGGCAATGGTCTCGGCATCAATCTTTGTCTCTTCCAGCTTTTCGTCAATAAAAAGCGCGCGCGTCCTGCCAATCGAACGCAGGTTTTCACAAACGTTATCAAAGATAACCGAAGACATCTTTCGGTGAGAGACGTAGCTGGTTGTGAAGAGCGGTACCAAGGTAACCACCAGCAGGATGATAATCAGGTTTTTTTTCAGCTTGAGTCTTTGCAAGGTCTTTGTCTTAATCAAGACAAAAAGTACAATATTACAAACCAGGATTATTGCAAGGGGTATAATAAGGCTCCATAAGATGTCCGTCATGACTATTTCTCCTGTTTCATTAATAATTTTTCAATGTCGAGGATGCCCATCAATCCGTCACGGGTTTGAGTATGCCCTTTCATGGAGAAGTTCATTTCTTTGCTCAAGGTGGACAGGGGGGGCTCTATGTCTTTCGTTAACACGTCGTATATATCGGTAACCTCATCGCAGAAAATTCCTGCCGGGCCTTCCCCTGTTTTTACCACGATAATCCGGCTCTTTTCCGTCATAAGGGTCTTTCCCATATTTATGAGTATCTTAACATCCACAATGCACAGGATTTCCCCGTGAAGGTTCATCATGCCCTTGACGTGGGGAAGCGTTCCCGGAATACCGGTAATTTGGAGGGGCTTCGTAATCTCTCTCGTTTTTTCGACGGGAATGCCGTAGAGCTCCGTTCCAAATCGTGTTCCGATAAACTGCCGTATCTCTTCCGCTGATTTCCCCTGTGAGACGTCTGCCACAGCATGATTTCTACTTCCATCCGTCATGCCATTTCTCCTAACGGTAAAATTGCTTGATAAATCATCTGCAAAGTCTCCTTTATACCAATTTTACCCATTCATTGCAAATCGAAAAGAATTTGACTTATTTCTCAAAATATAATAAAGTTAAGCGCCGTTGTTTGGCAGGAGTGTAGTGCATGGCAAGGCGATTGCAAATAAGCCATGTTTTGACAGGAACTACAGGAACCACAGATTACACAGATTTCACCGATTAAAAGCATTGAAGTCCCGTTGGTGTTAACAAAAACCATTGATACCGCCAACTCGATTACTTAGGGTGTTGGCATTACCATGTATGGTCTCTGTGCGTCAGGTACTATGTAAACCAACTGCAACTATGAGAACAATCTGTACTACAATCCATCAACTTCTTGTTTTTTATGCTCGTTTTTCAAAATG
>CAYHFB010000100.1:7465-10054 GCA_964355695.1 uncultured candidatus Brocadiaceae bacterium | reverse complement strand
TGATATCCTTTGCGTCCTCTTCCGCAATGGAACCCAGCAGTTTCTCCGCGCGTTTGCGGAGTTCCTTAGCCTTGGTGATGAGCGTTTGTTTGCCCGTTTCGCTGGCAACAGCGCTTGGCCCACCGGCTTCAATGGTTTCATCCTCATCATATCCATCCTCATCTGATGCATATTTTAAAAGATTTTGCATTTATTGGGGGATGGGGATACCCCGTGTTTGCGTCGTACTTATGTCGTACCTGATAACAAAACTATATCAAACCACACAAGAATTAAATTACCTTGAATGCCTTGAAAAGAATGATAGAATCTGGCTATATCATAATAAAACAAAAAGAACAGAAACAGGTTACTATATCAGGTCTCCACTTGACAGCACTACCTAAAATTTGGGAATGCCTCCGGGAATGACACCCATGAGGGGCAGCATTATCCATTTCTTTATTAATATGGACAAAATTGGCATATTCCGTTAGCTCGGTTTTAGATGAACAACAGAATAAAACAACTCCTATCATATTTATCCCTGAAGGGCGTCTTCTCCAGGATTCCATCCCATTTTCACCGGATTTCCCCGCTGTCGATACGCACAAAGATTATTATTTTATCGATCCTGCTTTCGCTGTTTCCCATGGTCGTCATGAGATTAGTCATTTACCCCACGGAAACAAAGGCATTGCAGGATGCGTTGATACAAAACCTGGAAGGCGTTGGGCATAAACAGGCCGAGTTTATTGTGCGATGGATTAATGAGAGAAAAGCCGACGCAAAAATCGTAGCGGAAAATCCCAACGTACCCGGCGTAATTTATAAATCCGAAGGTAGCGAGAATTTTTACCGGTTGTTATTGCACTTAAACACCATTCGTGACACTTATGGGTATAAAGAAATTTTTATCTGCGACCGCTTTGGCGATCTGAAGATCACGACCTCTACTGGCAAGATAATTGCCAACCTGGCGGGATTTGAATTTTTTCAGAAGGCGCTTAATGGCCTAACCTTCGTTTCGAACATTGCCCCATCAGTGGTTGATCTCGAAAATGAATATGGGAAGCTGGAATTGGGGTTGCCGACACTCTATATCACTACGCCCGTTATCTACGAACATAAGCTTATCGGCGTTGTTTGCATGCGGCTGGACGTCATGGAAATCAGCAGGCACATGAGCAACATCCGGTTAGGGGAAACGGGTGAGACCTACCTGATCAACAGCGAAGGGTATATGATTTCCGAATCAAAATACTTAAAGCAAATAAAAGACATGGGGCTTGTTCGTCAACGCACGACGCTTGAGCTTAAGGTCGTGAACCCTAAAACAAAGAAACTTACGAGAAGCGCGGAAGAGTGCATTAAGGGGAAAAAAGGCCACGATGGAGCGGGCTATACCGATTATCGCAACACCGAGGTTTTAGGCTTTTGGCAATGGATACCGGAATTGGATTGGGGGGTCATCGCGGAAATTGACATGCGTGAGGGTTATGGTCCTGTCAAGAAGCTGCACTTGATTGTTGTGTCCATTATGTCGGTGATGGCTATTTCGGTTGTTGCCTCAGCTTTCATTATCGGCAAAAAGATATCAGACCCTATTTTGTACCTGACGGAAGTAACGAAGAGTATTTCGGAGGGCGACTACAGCAAGCAGGTGAAAATTACATCACGTGACGAAATCGGTGAGTTGTCAAATTCTTTCAATAAAATGGCCGGAACCCTGAAGGAAAACACCCAAAAGTTGAAAGAATACACAACAAACCTGGAAAAGACGGTGGAAGAACGCACGAAAGACCTGATCCGCATTAACAAGGAACTGGAATGGCAGGGTGAAAGCCTGGGGATGGCTTATAAAGAGTTGTTAACGTTGGACCAAATGAAGGACAAAATGATCAGGGACGTTTCTCACGAGTTAAAATCTCCGGTTGCACAGGTGCAGATGGCTATTGATATCTGGTCTGCTGAAGTGAAAAAAGGGAGTATCGACCGCGTAAAGGAAGAGAAGTTCAGCAAGATAATTAACTACAGCCTTCAGCGGTTGCGAAAAACGATTGGCAGCATACTCGAATTGTCCGTCCTTGAATCGGGCCGCCTGATGTTTAAAAAAGAAAATTTGCGCGTGGATGAACTTGTCTCGCAGACCGTTGCGGGTATGAGGCTTCTGGCGGAGAAAAAGGGATTAACCCTGGCGTGCCTTATCCCCGATGGTTTGCCGGAAATAATTGGCGATAAGGATGAAGTCCTCCGGGTAATCACCAACCTTATTGATAATGCCATAAAATATACCGAGAAGGGGGAAATTCACGTTTCCCTGGGGCAAAATGGGTTATTCATGGAATTTGCGGTAAGGGACACGGGAAATGGCATTGGTTTGCCGAAAGAACAGTTTGGGAAATTGTTCGAAAGATTCTTTCAGGAACGTCCGCGGGCCGATGGCGCCGGCGTAGGACTTGCAATATGCAAAAACATCATTGAAGCCCATAAGGGAAACTTATGGGCGGAAAGTGAAGGACCGGGAAAAGGCTCAACCTTCCGGTTTACCCTGCCAATAGCGTAGTAGCGCAGGCGTCCCGCCTGCTGTTTTTTAAATGCAGGCTGAAA
>CAYHFB010000100.1:0-7365 GCA_964355695.1 uncultured candidatus Brocadiaceae bacterium | reverse complement strand
GATTCTTCTGCAATCAAAAGAATGGTAGGAATCTAATGAATGTGATGTTTGAGGTTATAGAAAGGGGTACCACCGGTGAGCAAAAGGATACTCATAATTGAAGACGAAGACGAGTTCTTCTTTTTCTATGATATAATGCTTGAAGGTTGCGGTTATCGTGTAGAACGCGCCTGTAATGGGGAAGAGGCGTTTGATAAAATAAGAGAAAACAAGCCCCATTTGATTGTCTTGGACTTATTGCTGGATCAGATGACCGGTGAGGAATTTTTGAATCAACTAAAATCAAATAACTCTCATGCCGGTATCCCCGTTATCATCGCCAGCAGCTTTTCACCCCGTGCGTGTAAGCCGATACTGGAACTGTATCCCCATCTGGGCTTTCTGGAAAAACCTTTCACACAAGAGCAGTTGCTTGCGGAAATCAGGGCAAAGATAGAATAGCTTATGAAATACGTTTCGCGGACAAAAAAATGGTTTGTCGTGTTTTTGGTTTTACTTATAGGCTGTCACTCCTTGCCGTATATTAATTCCAACGATGAAAACAGCCAAAACAATCTGGAAGCATCTCTGATAAATGACATAGCAGACAGACGGCTTGATATGTCCCTTGAAGATGCCTGTCTTATTGCTTCAGGGGTAAACTCGGCAAACAAATTGGATGAATACCGGGGAAAGATGAACCACCTGATTGCCTTGATAGGCCGGGAGACCGGCGTCGCCAGGACGAGCGACCCACTTGCAAAGGCGCAGATAATATTTGACTGGTTGCAGGCGAATGCCAATGAAGGGACTTACAAGGATTGCTACGACGTCAGAAACGTGCTTAATCTAAAGATTGGAAACTGCCTCTCCTACGCAGTCCGGTTCACCGTTATTTGCCGTTATTATGGTGTGGATATCAAAAACGTCCTTATACCGGGACATATTTACAATCTGCTGGAAATCAATGGACAGGTGCGTGATTTTGAACATACCCACAGTGACGGCATGGTAAAGAATATGGATAAAAACGACCCCCGGAAAAAGGTTATGAAGGACGAAGAGGTCGTTGCGGAAATATATTTATATCGGGCACGCAATGCCAATAATGATTTGCGATACGATGCGTCGTCGAAAGATTGCCGGTTGGCGTTGATGTTTAATCCTCACGACAGCCGGTTTATTATCCTGATATTGGATAATTATATAGCCAAAAAGAACTACCACGAAGCTTTTGTGTGCCTGAACGAATACTTGACTTGCTACCCCGATGATAAAAAATCACTCCAAAACACCTATAATCTCTTGCAAAGACTGGATAAAAAAGGTGATAATAAGCCTTCGCGGGACGAAGGCCGGCACAAATGAAAATGTTGGCAGGGTTATAATGTGGATTGGTAAAATACCGTCAGCCCGGAGGGGCGTTTAGCTCAAGGAGAAAAACCATGGCTACGTACAAATTTATAGCAAAAGACTTAATGTCGGAGAAAGTTGTTTGTGTCAAACCGGAGGCCACGGTCCACGACCTCGTAAAAATACTGGTGAAGAACCATATCCATGGCGTCCCTGTCGTAAACAAAGAGGGAAAACTGGTAGGGGTGGTATCTAAATCAGATATTGTTGAGTTCGACAAGGAAGCAGGTAAAAAACAAAAGACTGGTGCCAGAAGTTCATTTTATATGGATAACGGCGGCAATGGTGACGGGAAATTGAAGAAAACGCTTGAGGTGTCGATAAATGAAAAAGACCTCGGAAAAACGACGGTAAAGGACATCATGACCGCCCGTGTCATCACGGCTCAGGCCACCGACACTATAGACTGTCTCGCAAAGATCATGTACGACGAAAAAATCCACCGGGTTATTATCCTGGAGGAGGGACGGGTGTCCGGTGTTGTGAGCACCCTCGATATCCTTCATGCCGTAAGCACTATGGGGTATGGAAGCAGCGCATTTGTTACCGACGAGGCCATTATCGACCTGCGGGATCGCCTTGAAGCGGCTGAAAAGTCCATACAATCCTTGTCAGAAATCTTAAAAAAAATTCACGGTGCATAATGAATAATAAGGCCGCCTTCCTTTTGGGCGCTGTCCTGTGCCTGTCAGTAACGGCAGTAATCTGGCTGTTTGTTGGATGCCTGGGCGTATGCACAAAGGGCAATGGCAATGAAGTCAACTTTCAGAAAATAGTACACGGCGTGGGTATTGGGGCGACAACAAAACCATCGTGGTGTTACATCAATTTCGATCCGAGAATCGACGCTCGGTGTTCATGCATCGAATGGCCTATACCGGGCGGGTATTGCTACTGTCCCGACCATGCCGGCACCGTTTCGTACATCGCAGATAACACAGAAATGGGAGTGGCGATAGAGATTATAAAAAAGCGTTAAAACTATTACAGCGTCTTACAACAGAGGGAACAGGGAAGCAAAGGGGGAAAAGAGTACTGTTATTGGTATGACAAGCGTCCCCGCTTGTCATACCAAAATTCCTTATTCTGGGGAGCAGGGAAGGGCCGTGATGTCAACCGGGGACGGTTGGCCTACCAAATTTATTTTATTCAATCGGATTTTTGAGGCGGCATGGACAGACACTGTTTGCCCGTGCCTTATAAATGCATCTTATGAAGACATCAATCAAATACGTAATATTAGCATCGTTATTTTTCGGTATCGTCTTCTTCTCGCTTCCAGGCATGGCCGAAGGAGAGAAGTGGAAGTATTTTGCCACCAGCGAAGACCGTACAAAGCACTATTACGACCAGGGCAGCATAGAATTTATCACCGACAACATTGTCAGGGTGTGGGACAAGACTACCACCTCAGAGGCGGCTGGCTCTCTGACTACGGATTTGAAAATCCTCAGAGAGGTGGATCTATCAAAGCGGAAGCACCGTGTGCTTGCAATGCGGGCAGAGTTTAGAGATGGAAGTGAAAAAGAACAGTCCTTCCCCAACCCCAGGTGGGGAGACATCGCAAAAAACACGTGGCTGAACTCCCTCTACGAAATCTTGAGTAAAAGGAAAAACAACATGGAAAAGCTGCCGAAAGGCTAAACAAAGTAATCGGTTGGTCGTAAAATATAGCTTTCATGCCTGTTTTTCATTGACACATTCCGTCTTAATTTATATACTGTGGAGATTGCAGACTTTTTGATTTACCGTTGTGTAACGAGTGACACCAACGATTTTATTACAATACAGTGCTAACGGGGAAAGGGACGGGTTTTATGAAAAGAAGATGGGGTTTGTTGCCATTTTTGTGCTTGTTAAATGTTGGGCTTTTTATTAGTGGCAATCTCTATGCCAGGGAAACTCTTGATGATGGAGTTATTGGCTTAAGTCAAGAGGAAGTTCACGCGAAGTACGGTACACCAAGCTTCCTGTACTGTGAAGAGGAACCGTTCCGGCGTTATGAGATTGTTCCGCTTGAGAATGAAGGCCGCGTGAGAGGAACCTTTTTATATGACGTTATTATTGACGATCTTTATAAGGTTAAGAGAAACGGCAGTGAATGTGAAATCCGGTTCTACTATGGACAGGAAGTGGTTGACGGCAAAAAGGTGTTTTTTGTAAAAGATTATACGGTGGAATTTCTCAACGGTCCGGTACCTCTTGGCAAGATAGCGGATGTAGTTCCGGAATTTAAGCCTGCGCTTACCTTCAATAAGGTTTTCCAGGAAAAAGTGCTTAACTATGACAGGATAAGGCTCATATTTGTGTCCGACAAGGTTAACGATCTCACGAAAAAGCTAGGTTTGCTCTACACAGACCCCGACAAGGACATAAAGGATTGGGCATTATCCTACGATATACGGCTTATTGATGGCGAACAGCAAAACGTGTCTGCAAATAGCATGGTTTATGAGGTTGGCGTGTCGGTAGATGGTGAATACCGGATAGGGAAATGCGCACAAGCTTTTGGGACGAAATTGATAAAAAACCCTTTAAAATAATGGGATGTTATTGGTAATTTGAAAAAGCAGTATTGATAAATGCTAAATCCATTTTTCATACTGCTTTTTCTTTTTGTGGGGCGCACGTCCACCATTTTTGGAGAATGATATGAAAATATGCTGTATTGGCTGTGGCTATGTAGGTCTCGTGGCAGGCACCTGCCTGTCGGATATGGGTAATGACGTAATATGTGTCGATGTAGACAAACGAAAGGTGGACGGCCTTAAAAAAGGTGTGTTGCCGATTTACGAGCCTGGATTGAAAGAAATGGTGGAAAGAAATGCCCGGGAGAAGCGGCTCACCTTTTCCACGGACATCAAGGAAGGCATTCAAAGTGCAGAAGTCATATTCATCGGAGTGGGAACACCGCCTGGCGAGAACAATTGCGCGGATATCTCGGCCATTGTCGCCGTGGCTGAAAGTATCGGGAAATACATGAACGGATATAAGGTTATTGTAAACAAGAGCACGGTGCCCGTCGGAACGGTAGAAAAAATCGGCAAAATAGTAAAAGCATCTCAGAGTAAGGCCATTAAATTTGACCTGGTTTCTAATCCGGAATTTCTGAGAGAAGGGCAGGCTATTAAAGATTTTACCAACCCGGACAGGATTGTGATGGGGTTGAAGAGCAAAAAGGCCCGGCAAATTATGCTGGCTATTTACAGTGGCATTGCCAGGGCCGACAAGCCCATTATGTTTACGGACATCCGCAGTGCGGAGTTAATCAAATACGCCAGCAACGCCATGCTTGCAACGCGTATTTCCTTTATGAACGAAATGGCACGGCTCTGTGAGAAGGTTGGTGGCGATATTAAGGCCGTTGCTAAAGGCATGGGGTTGGACGACAGGATAGGCCCCCGGTTTTTACAGGCTGGCGTCGGATATGGCGGATCCTGTTTCCCCAAAGACGTGAAAGCCCTTGAGCAAATTATGAAGGAAAATGACGTAGACTCCAGCATATTAAGAGCCGTGGATGAGGTCAATGAACAGCAAAAGAAGTCGTTGCTTCCCAAAATACTCAAACTGGTTCCCAACTTAAGTGGCAAACAAATTGCGATATGGGGACTGGCTTTCAAACCCAAAACGGATGACATGCGAGAAGCGCCGTCGATCACCATTATCAACCAACTGCAGGAGCGAGGCGCGAAGATCAGGGCTTTCGATCCCGAAGCGCAGGAGTCTGCAAAGAAGTTCTTGAAAGACGTAACCTACTGCGAAGACCCTTATTCAACCCTAACGGGCTGCGATGCCCTCGTTGTTGTAACGGAATGGAATTCGTTTAGAGCGCTTGACTTGAAAAGGGTTAAACAAGCATTAAAACACCCCAACATTATCGACGGCAGAAACGTCTACGACGCGCAGGAAATGAAGAAATTAGGGTTCAAATATATTTGTGTGGGCAGGAAGTACTAAATCGCTTTCATGAAAAACCTATCTCTTCCTCTGTATAAAGTCCTCTCCATTGCCGGTTCCGATACCGGCAGTGGGGCAGGTATACAGGCGGATATCAAAACAATTACCGCTCTGGGCGGATATGCGACGACGGTAATTGCCGCCTTAACTGCCCAGAACACCCTCGGTGTTCACGCCCTCTTTGAGGTTCCAGCGTCTTTTGTCGGCCAACAGATCGACGCAATTATGACAGATATTGGCGCCGATGCCGTTAAAACGGGCATGTTGTGGCGCAGGGACGTGGTGGAAATCGTTTGTGATAAAATGAATGAGTATCACGTCAAATGCCTTGTTGTCGATCCCGTCATGTTGTCAAAAAACAAAAAAGAACTATTGTCGCCTGACGCTATTGACACGCTTATCTCCCACCTGCTTCCCTTATCTTTCCTCGTTACACCAAACATCCCTGAAGCGGAACGGATATCAGGCATCGAAATACACAATCTCTCAGATGCAGAAGAGGCCGCCAAACGCATCTATCAATTAGGCGCTTCCAACGTGCTAATCAAAGGCGGTCATGCACCATTCCCGGTTGATATAAAAAGCAATGATAGAGTCGTGGATGTTTTGTACGACGGAAAATCGGTAACGCACTTTGATACCAGGCGTATAGAGAGCAAGGTCATCCATGGTACCGGGTGTGTCTATGCCTCTGCAATAGCCACCTATCTGGCGAAAGGATATCCCCTGTGCGACGCAATTGGCGGGGCGAAGAAATTTCTTACTGCAGCCATGGAAACATCCCTCAAACCGGGCGGGGGATATGAAGTTCTCCGTTTGTCTATGGAGTCGTTAAATAATCAAATTGTATAGGGATTTTCATTTTATTTATGCGGGTTTGCTGGTGTGTGTTAGGGTAAGTCTGCTGATGACAATGTATACCAAAACCGAATGAAGCAGGTGCTTCTGGTACAGGCACATTCCCATGATGGAGCTTGGGAACGAGAGAAACAAAAATGTTTCCGCTTTTTCAGCCGCCCCTACGATTGTTCATTTCTCTGCGTACTCCGCGTACTCTGCGGTAATGCCATTCCTGTACACAAGGTGTACCGTAACATCACGGTTTGCCCTGTTCTCCTATTTTTTTTGCATAAGCCGCCTCTACTATCTGCTGCGTCCTCTTGGTAAACCTGGCAACCATCTTGTCCAACTGTGGGTTCAGGATCGGGCTGGTTACTACGACAAGCACGGCAACAGCAGGATTGTCAAAACCCAGATATACACCCGTCTTCACGTCCGCATAGCTTCCCAAATCGTCGTTTAGCATCGTATAACCGACCTCAAGCACAATAGTACCTGCAAAGTGAAGAAACGATTCGGCCTTTCCGTGTCCGAAATAAACGGCCTTGTCCGCCTGCCGCTCTACCAGTGAAAAGTCACCGATTATTTTTTTGGGTGGAATTTGTATGCCATACTTCCCGTCTCCCCTGGCGTCGAGTATCAATTCTTTATCGGTAAAACCCTTTTCTTGTTTCGTAAGCTCTTCCACGTGTTCAATAAAGAATTCCAGTGTCTCCCTATCGGTGCGCATGGACACGGGCTTCTGAGTTCTGGCAAGGGTGCTTTTACTTATCGCGATCTTTACTTCATCCTGATGCGTGGCTTCCTCTTGCGCAACGACTTTCTCCTGAGAATTGGCCTTTTCCTGGGGAGTTGCTCCCACCTGGCCTTCATCAGGCAGGGTAGATTCTGCCCGTAAAGGGGCAACACACAGAAGACAAACAAGAATGGCGTACGGTATGGTATAAATAATTCGCATGGTAATTTTTTGGTTTTTTCCAAGGGTCACAAATTTTTATTCATTTTATCATAGACCAGCAAAGCCGCAACCAAAAAAACAGCAGGCAGTAGGGTAAACAGGCAAAGAATTGCCTGCCTGTTATCAGTTGCCCATACGGGGCATAGACAGACAGCCAAAACGTTTTTTTTATCGCGGCATCTCTTTACCCTTCTGAGATGTTATTTTTGTTTGAGTTA